>JADGRR010000589.1 GCA_017880745.1 Burkholderiales bacterium | reverse complement strand
TCCAGGTGATGTGCAGGCCCTGAGCCAGGGACCACAGGTACACCGGCAGCATCGCAACCACGCCGACGATCGCGTTAGCGCCCAGGAGGCCGAGCGGGTGCAGGCCGGGGGGGCGCCAGCGCAGGCAGACCGTGTACAGCGCCCACAGCAGCATCGACGCGAATATCCACAGGTCGCCGACGTTGAGCGAGAGCGTCACGATCACCATCGGGTCGCCGCGACCGACGATGATCAGCACCCCGGTCAGCGAAATCGCGACGCCTGCCCACTGCGACGCGCGCAGCCGCTGCCCGAGGAAGGCCCAGGAGATCGCGATGATCATCACCGGCACGAACGAGTTGAGGATGGAACCGCTGACGGCCGTGGTGTACTTGAGGCCGGTATACGAGGTCAGATTGCAGAAGGTGGTGCCGAGCACACCGAGCACGAGCATGATCCGCCACGACCGGCGCATCGCCGGCCAGCCGCGCACGAGGTGCGGCCACGCGAACGGCAACAGCAGCGCGCTCGCGCTGACCCAGCGCCAGAATGCGAGCGAGTAGGACGGCACGTCATCGCGCAGCGCCCGCCCGACAATCCAGTTCAGCGCCCAGAACAGGATCGTGGCCGTGAGCAGCAGGTAGGGTGAGACGCGGGCGAGGGCAATGGTCTGGCGCAAGGTCGGGGACGGCGGCGGGCGAAGGCGCCATTATAGGCCGGCATCCGCAGCCGTCCGCCATCTTGATGTACTCGACGACGTTGCCGACCGCCTGACGGCCTCCGCAGCCCGGCGATCAGGCCGGTGGCGGTTGGAGTTGGGACTGTTGCCGCAAATACTCCTTGCGTTTCATGTCGAGATATTCACGCTGTTCCATTTCATGCAACTGGCGTGGATAGCGCTCGATCGCCGCGAACCAGCCACGCAGGCGCTGTTCGAGCCGCTCCTGCGGCGGTGCCGACGCCGCGCCGAGAAAGGCTTCGATGGCGAGGTAATAACGCATGGTATTGCGTTCCACCAAGCCGCGTATTCCGCCGATGTAAAGGGGCTGGCCGTCCGATCCGGTGCCGGCGACGGCAAATCCCACCTTGGTCCGCCCGATTGTGGCGAGGTAGACCTGCAGTGCAACCCGCCCCACCAGACCATAGGTATACGAATACGAAAAATGAATGAATGTCTGCCCGGATTCCAACGGAACTGCCTCGAGCACGATGCGGTAATCGCGCGTGCCAAATGGCCCCACCTCTGCGTTCAGCCTCACCTGCAGGTAGTTCGCCGTTTGGGCGGCAACGCGATAGGCAAAGTCCACCCGGTAGGCCTTCTCCAGCGGCTCGTCGTACTTCTTGCCGATGCTTACATTGAGGACGGCGCCCTGGCTGCCCGATGAAGGGCGGCAGTACTTGGTATTGACGTGGAGAATCAGAATATCGCACCAATCGGCCGGATTGTTCAGCGCGGCGAGCACCGCGGCAAACGGGTAATTGATGCGCGCATAGATGTCGCCGGTCACGCTGTCCGAGGTCTCGCCGGAGTCCAAATACAGCGGCCTCTGGAACTGATTGCGGCTGAGCCGATTCTGCAAGCCATCGTACTTGGCGCGCAGAGTTGCGGCTGATTTCGCGTCTGCATCGTCGGCATGGGCAATGCGCGGGCCCGGGCATAGCAGCGTGAGTGCAAAGACCAGCGCCGATGCCCAGGATATTTTCATTCCGACGGAGGAGGCGAGTCAGGCGTCATTCGGAGCATCGGTCCCGATTGCGAGGGAGTTTTCCTGTCTGTGACAAGTGCAGCCGTGCCGCCAGGGGGCGGGGCAGTTTATGGATGTTACTGGAATGGTCGTGATTATAGTCATTGTTGAAATTGTTGCTGTCACCAGACTTGTCCGGCAGCGCACTTAAGGGGTAAAATCGAAACAAGCAATTTTCCCTGTTCCGGCGCGCTTTCGTTTTTGAACCTATCGCCAACACGCCCATGACGCAAGGGGAGGTCTGCCATGCCTTCACTGCATACTCCAAAGCAAAACCATGTTCTCGCAGCCCTGCCCGCGGCAGATTACGCGCGCCTGCTGCCCGATCTGGAGCTCATCCCGATGTCGCTGGGATGGGTGGTGTACGAATCCGGCGGCCGCATGAACTACCTGTATTTCCCGACCACCAGCCTCGTCTCCCTGCTCTACGTCATGGAAAACGGCGCGTCGGCGGAAATCGCGATCACCGGCAACTGCGGTTTGGTCGGCATCTCCTTGTTCATGGGCGGCGAAAGCACGCCGAGCCGGGCGGTGGTGCAAAGCGCAGGCAATGGCTACCGGCTCAAGGCGAGTGTTCTGAAAAGGGAATTCGCGCTGGGCGGTAATTTGCAGCACTTGGCGCTGCGTTACACGCAGGCGCTGATCACCCAGATGGCGCAGACCGCAGTTTGCAACCGGCACCATGCGCTGGATCAGCAACTATGCCGTTGGTTACTGTTGAGCCTGGACCGCTTGCAAGGCAATGAACTGCAAATGACGCAGGAACTGATCGCGCATATGCTGGGCGTACGCCGGGAAGGCGTGACCGAGGCCGCCGGCAAATTGCAGGCGGAGGGGCTGATTCAGTACAGCCGCGGCCACATCAAGGTACTGGATCGCGCAA
>JADGRR010000588.1 GCA_017880745.1 Burkholderiales bacterium | reverse complement strand
GATAATGATGAACCAGCCGCCAGCAACAGCCAGCGCCAGTATAAGTCGCGGGGGCACGATTGGTTGCAGCACATTGCCGAATTTTGATACCTGATGCCAACCGGCTCAGCGCTCTTGCGACTTCCTATTAGGTTCGCGAACGTTGCACCCAGCAGGAACAATACGCCACTGATGGAGTTTCCTTCGAGGAGCTTAATAATTATAGGAGCGCACTATGACTACTCGTGTTGCATTAGTAATTGCTGCCGTAGCGGGTATTTGCAGCGCAATGCCTGCCGGAGCAGAGGAGGTTGGGGTCGGTGTTGGGCCTGTTGGTGTAACAGTCGGGTCTGGCCATGATGAGCGGGATCGCGACCGCGATAAGACGGTTATCATTAAGAAGGATCGCGACCACGATTGACGATCAGTTGTTGTCGACAATTACTGAGTTAGGTCCACTGGCGGCTTCCCCTTAGGGGGAGGCCGCGAGTATGGCCTGGTAATTTTGTTGGCCACGCCGCTTTGTGCCACAGCAGACATTGCGCCTATTCGTCGACAACACGAATTAAGACATTCCTGCCGGGACAGAAGGCCAGTCACTTGTATTATTGACTATCTTCCCAGATACCATTCCCTGTTTCGCAAATTGCCGCCCTCGACAGCGGCAAAGGCAACGCTGGCGGCCAAAGCGCCGACGAGCATCGACGCAGCCAGCCAAAGCGAGAATTTCGCGGCTGACTTGCGAGCCTGATCGGCGGTGGTCTTGGCTTGGGTGACGACCTGATCCGCCCGCTGTTCCGCGTCAGTTTGCGATAAACCGGTCCGGGCCGACACGAGCTTGACGAGGTAGGTCCTGCCCGCCGGCGAAATGGCGCCGTCCTTGCGCATGCCCGGACGCAGAATCCTCATGATCTCGCCACGGGTCGCACGCATATCGGAACCGGAGTTAGTTACGGCGATTGGTGTCGGGTCGCAGTATAAACAGCACCGGGCGATGCCTGCGCTGCCGAACTGGCAGCCGACGCAAGGCCGGCGCTGGCTCCTCAGATAAGGTTCGTCATTGCTCCGCCGAGGACAGCGGCGCGTTTCAGCAGTCTCCAAAAGGATTTCAAGCCATCTTATGCAGCTTCGGCACGCTGATTGACGGCGGTCTTGGCGATCTCTGTCAGCGCTTCGTCGGTTTTCTTTTCTTCCAGAAGAGTCTGATCGAGCAGCCGAACGGCGTCATGCAGGCCGAGTTCTTGCGCCCACGTCTTCATCGTGCCGTAACGCGAGATTTCATAGTGCTCTACCGCTTGCGCGGCGGCGAGCAAGCCTGCGTCAAGTGCCGGAGACCCTTTGTATTCCTTCATGATCTCCGCGCCCTCATCAGTGATACCGACGATGGCGTCGCAGGTCTTGGCTTGTGGCTTTTTGTCAATGATGGCGAACACCTTTTCGAGACGGGCTACGTGGCCTTCGGTTTCGGTTCGGTGCTTGGCAAAAGCTTTCTTCAGCTCGCCGGTTTGCGCCGCCTTTTCCATCTTCGGCAGGGTCGCAAGGATCTTCTTTTCGGCGAAATAGATGTCTTTCAACGTGTCGTGAAACAGTGTGTCGAGTTGTTTGGCTTCTTTTGCCATGGGTTCCTCCGGAGTTGGCGCTCAATTTTACAACGTATCAGCCAAGACTCAGTTCCGCGCTGTTCCGCGTTTTGCGCTCGAGGCGATCGTCAATTCTTTGGCGCGCCTTCTACGTTGCCCTTCTTGTCGGTCTTGATCGTCTTGTCGGATCCTTGTGGCGCCGACTGCATGCCTGGCGGCGTCTCACCTTGCGGGCTCGAGGCGGGAGCGCCGCCTGACTTGGTATTGATCGGGCCAGTGTTTCCTTGCGGCTGGGCGACGTTTCCGCTGGGATTATTGCTGGATTGTGGGTCCGCTGGCTTCGGCTGCGCAAAAACGGTTGTCGATGCGCACAAAATGAAAATAGCGGTAAGACCAATGATTTTATGAGACATGCTCCACCTCCATCAGCCTCAAACGTTAAGCGGTCTCTCGGCGACGACGCCTAGGCGCCGCGTACGCACGGCTTTGAGCGTTGTTCGGGGCCCGAACTATTCGATCCGTCGATCAGCAGTTGCCCTGCGATTGCCATCAGGCGTAGCACGTCATCCAACTTGCGATAGGTCGGCGATCCGGCATCTGACGTGACGGCAGGGCCGTGAATTATGGCACGGCGGTTCCTGCTATTGTTAAGTGGTCTTCCGTTATGAAGTCGACTCTGCAACGGCTGCATTCATACACGTTGACCTCTGGCTCATCGAGCACGCCCGGTATTGTTCGGGCCACGATCATCGGTCGAGAGCAGTTCGGACAAAGCGGCGACTGAGAATGCATATTTCCTCCTAAAAGGACCCGCGCGTCCCTCGTGGGTTGTAACGCCTCACCGACGCAATGTTTCCATCTGCATTAACGAATAGTCAGGTGGCGAGGACTACCCGTCCCGTTTGTTAGCTTGCGCTGCGGATATGAATTGTTGGCACACATTTCCGCGACTGAAATTTTTCTGACGCGAGGCCGGTAGGTTCGTTCGGTGCCAGGAACAGACATTTTCGCTGCCGCCGGGTGCCGCACCAACATCTCAGTCCCAACTG
>JADGRR010000587.1 GCA_017880745.1 Burkholderiales bacterium | reverse complement strand
TCCGCGGCTTCTCGGCCTTCTTTTCCGCGGGCGCCGCCTTTGCGGCCGGCGCAGGGGTCGCCGGCGCGGTAGTCTGCGCGAACGCCGAACTGATCAGGAACAGGGACGCGAAGGCGGTCGCGGCCACGCGGGAAGAGATATTCATCATGGGAGCACCTCGGGTTGAAGAGGGCCGCAACCTCGCGCCGCAATGCTGAACCGTGGATGAATGAAGCGGCCGAGGCCTGCATTTTCGCCGCACGATATTTTGGAGCCGTGCGGGTTCGCTCCGTTGTCACCCGCCGTCGCTGCGCTAGGATGGGGGACTTGCCGATCGTTACGCCCCAGGGAGTCCAAAGATGACAATTCAAGCAAAATTATTGTGCACTCTTGCGGTGACAGGTTTTGCCGCGTTCGTCGCGACCGCGCCGGCGCAGGCCCTGACCACGCAGGAATGCAGTGCGAAATACCAGGCCGCCAAGACCGCCGGCACGCTCAATGGCCAGAAGTGGAATGATTTCCGCAAAGCCCAATGCGGGGCTGACGCCGCCGCGGCGCCCGTCGCCGCGCCGGCTGCTGCGCCGGCCGCACCCGCGGCGCCGAAGGAGGCCGAAGCCAAGCCGAAGAAGGAAGCGGCTCCGGCCGCTGCGCCTGCCGGCCCGGCAGTATTCCCGACGGCCGTGGATCCGAAATATGCAAAGGAAACCGCCGGCAAGGCCCGCATGCATACCTGCGTCGATCAGTACAACGCCAACAAGGCCACCAACGGCAATGGCGGCATGAAGTGGATCGAGAAGGGCGGCGGCTATTACAGCGAGTGTAACAAGAAGCTGAAGGGCTGAGCGCTCTCCATCTCTTTTGTTTGGCGCGTTTCTTCACGCGAACCGGCTTCCACCCTGCATCAAGTGCGGAGCATGCTTCGCTTGAGAACGCCATGCAGATGGGCGCGGCCGGATGAAGTCATCTTTCGGCTGCGCTTAAGTCTACTCGTCGAGCAGTTTTTCGGCCGATTTCGCGATCAGCTGCGCGCGCTTGCGCGGACCGCGTTCGAGAAACAACAGGCTCTGGCCGAAGATGAAGCAATAAAACAGGAAAGCCTGCGCGTCGGCCTCCTCGGGCGCAAGACCGGTGGCGCGATAGAGCTGCCCGACATTCTTCAGCCGCGCCGCATCGACGCTGGCGACCGCCAGCGCCGCCGCCTCGTCGGACCGGGCCCATTGCCGGATCGCCAGTTCGACCGCCATGCCCTCGGTATTCATGCGCTCCGAATAAAGCTGGATCAGCGCCCTCAGGCGCCCGCGCGCGCTGGCGCCGTCCAGGCTGGTCTGCTGCTCGATCGCGGCGATGCGACCCATGCACCAGTGTCGCAGCATGCCCTCGAGCAGCGCCGCGCGATCCCTGAAGCGCCGGTAGAAGCCGCCCTTGGTGACGCCGAGGTGCTTCGCCAACACCTCGACCCGCACCCCCTCGACGCCGGATCTCGCGAGTTCCCTGAACCCGGCCTCGATCCAGGCGTCGCCTTTGCCATCGGTCATTTGTCCACGCCTCACCGACTCTTGATACGGTGCCGTATTGCTAGCCCGCCGGGATCCTGATACGCTACCGTATCAAGAATCGAGGGCGGGAGCGATCGATGGAATCGGCAGCCACCTATTGCGGCACGGTCTATCCGTGGCAGTGCGACCATGTCGGCCACATGAACATCATGTGGTATGTCGGCAAGTTCGACGAGGCCAACTGGAATCTGTTCGCGCGGATCGGTCTGACGCCGACTTACTTGCGCCAATCCAACCGCGGCATGGCCGCGGTGCAGCAGAACATCACCTACAAACGCGAATTGCTGGCCGGCGATATCGTCGAGATCAAGAGCAGGCTGCTGGAGATCCGCGAAAAATCCATCCGCTTCCTGCACGAGATGCGCAACGCCGAAACCGGCGAGATCGCCGCCACTTGCGAAATTACCGGCGTTCACATGGACCGGCAGGCGCGCAGGGCTGCCCCCTTCGAAGACGTGATCCGAAGGACGGCCGCAAGACTGCTCGCCTTTCCCGAACCGGTCAGCGCGTGAGACCAGGCGTGCCGCGCTTCGAGCCCAAGAACCCGGATTATCTGAAGGTCGCGACCGCGACCTTCGAGCGGCAGCAGGCAATGCGGGCGCTCGGCATCTCGATCGCCCGGCTCGAACCGGGCGAGGTCGACCTGTCGATGCCGTATTCGGCGGACTTTACCCAGCAGAACGGATTCGTTCATGCGGGGATCATCACCGCGGGGCTCGACAGCGCCTGCGGCATCGCCGCCTTTACGCTGATGCCACAGGGTTCCGACGTCCTGACGGTGGAATTCAAGACCAACCTGTTGGCACCGGCGAAGGGCGATCGATTTGCATTTCGTGCTCACGTCGTAAAACCCGGTCGTACCCTGACGGTGTGCGAGGCCCGCGCCTTTGCCGAAACAGGCGGAGTTGAAACCCTGATCGCGACCATGACCGGAACCCTGATGGCGTTGCCGCGGCGCGGCTGATGAGGTCACCGCGGGCTGCTCAGGCCGGCGATTGACAAGCGCGCGCCGGGACCGCCTGATGCGCGAATTCTCCGCGCACGGGCCGTTCGATGATCGCAAGCCTCAGCCTG
>JADGRR010000586.1 GCA_017880745.1 Burkholderiales bacterium | reverse complement strand
CGATTGCGAAAGGCGAGCGGGTGCTGCTGGTGGACGATCTGATCGCAACCGGCGGCACGGCCGAAGCGGCGATCAAGCTGATCGAGAAAATGGGCGGCATTGTCGTCGAATGCTGCGCCGTGATCGATCTGCCGGACCTGGGCGGGAGCAAGCGCCTGGCGAAGCTCAAACACAAGGTGTTCACCTTGTGCGAATTTGAGGGCGACTGAAGCCATTTGTCATCTGGCCGGCCAACGGACAATCATTGCAAAAGGGAGAAGGAACATGAGAATTTGGCTGCGTTTGGCGCTGTTCTGCGCATCGTCGCTGTTGGGTACTGCGGCGGCGATGGCGCAGGGATTTCCGTCCAAACCGGTGCACATCGTCGTGCCGTTTACGGCGGGCGGCACTGCCGACGTGCTGGCGCGGCTGATCGGGCAGAAGATGTCCGAAGCGCTGGGGCAGCAGGTGCTGGTCGAGAACCGCCCCGGCGCCGGCACGGTGATCGGCACCGAGATCGTCGCGCACGCTCCGGCGGACGGCCACACCATGCTGCTGTTGGGCAACAGTTTTACCATCAACCCCGCCTTGCACGCCAAGCTGCCCTACGACCCGGTCAAGGATTTCGTCCCGGTCGCCATGTTGGTGAGGTCGCCGCAGGTTCTGGTGGTGAACCCCGCGCTGCAGGTGAAGTCGCTGGCCGAGTTCATCGCGCTGGTCAAAAGCCGGCCGGGGCAGTTCAGCCTGGCCACGGTCGGCCCCGCCACCACCCAGCACATCGCGAGCGAAATGCTCAAGAGCGCGATGAAGCTGGACATGATCTATACGCCCTACCCCGGCGGCGCGCCCGCCGTGACGGCGTTGGTCGGCGGCCATGTGAACGCGGTGCTGGCCAATTATTCGGAAGTCGCGCAGCAGGTGCTTAGCGGGAAAATCCGCGCGCTCGCGGTCACCACGCGCGAGCGCATCGATCCGCTGAAGGACGTGCCGACGGTGGCCGAGTCGGGGTTCCCCGACTTCGAGGCCGTCGCCACGTTCGGGCTGGTCGCAACCGGCGGCAGCCCGCCGGCCGCGATCGCGCGTCTCAATGCCGAGGTGAACAATGCGCTCAAGGCGCCCGATGTGCGCGACAAGCTCATTGCCCAGGGCCTGTACCCGGCCCCCAGCACGCCGGAGCAGTTCGGCGCCCACCTGCGCGCCGAGATGGCGAAGTACGCCAAGGTGATCAAGGAGGCCGGCATCAAGGTGGACTGAGGGTGCAGGCCGCAATGGTGCCTGCTTAAGCATTGTTGCCGATGAACTCGATTTATTTTGTGGGACCCCTGCATTCGCGAGCCCCGCAAGGGGACTTGCTTCGCGGCGCAAGCTCGCTCGCATGGGGTGTGTGGGAGCGAGCTTGCTCGCGATATCCGATGTCCGCAGTATCATGAGGAGCAAACCCTGCCATGCCCATCGCTGATCGTATCGCCCGGATGCACGCAGAGCTGACCGGATGGAGGCGCGACTTGCACGCGCATCCGGAGCTCGGATTCGAGGAAACCCGTACGTCGGATCTGGTTGCGGCGAAACTCGCCGCTTTCGGCTGCGAAGTGCACCGCGGCCTGGGCAAGACGGGCGTCGTCGGCACGCTGCGCGCCGGTGCCAGCGCGCGCTCGCTCGGACTGCGCGCGGACATGGACGCGCTGCCGATCGAGGAGGCGAACGTTTTCGAGCACCGCTCGCGCCACCAGGGGAAGATGCACGCCTGCGGCCACGACGGGCACACGACCATGCTGCTCGGCGCGGCGCGCTATCTGGCCGAAACGCGCAACTTCGACGGCACGGTGCATTTCATCTTCCAGCCCGCGGAAGAAGGCCTGGGCGGCGCCAAGGCGATGGTGGACGACGGCCTGTTCCAGAAATTTCCGTGCGAAGCCATTTTCGGCATGCACAACCGGCCGAGCCTGCCGCTCGGGCATTTCGCGGTGCGTGCCGGCCCGATGATGGCAGGCGGTGCCTTCTTCGACATCCGCGTCACCGGCAAGGGTGCGCACGGCGCGCGGCCGGAGACGGGCATCGATTCGGTGATGGTCGCCGCGCATATCGCGATCGCGCTGCAGACCATCGTCTCGCGCAACGCCCCTCCGGTGGAAACCGCCGTGCTGTCGGTGACCAAGATCCACGGCGGCGACGCGTACAACGTGATTCCGCAAACCGCCCAGCTCGCGGGCACCGTGCGCACGTTTTCGCGCGAGCTGATGGCGCTGATCGAAACGTCGATGCGGCGTATCGCCAAAGGCGTGGCCGAGGCTTTCGGCGCGACGGCCGAGGTGGACTTCAGGTTCCTGTTCGCGCCCACCGTCAACGACGCAAGGGAGGCCGAATTCGCCGCCGCCATCTGCACCGAACTCGCTGGCGCGCAGAATGTTGATCGCAATCCGCCGCTGATCATGGCCTCGGAGGATTTCTCCTACATGCTGGAAAAAGTCCCGGGGTGTTACGTCAACATCGGCAACGGCGAAGGCGAGGGCGGCTGCGAAGTGCACAATCCGGGCTACGACTTCAACGATGCGGCGCTGCCGCTGGGGGCGAGCTTTTTCGCGCGGCTGGTGGAGGCGCGGCTAGCGAAGCAGGCAGGCTGATCGGGAACCGCGTGAAGATGCC
>JADGRR010000585.1 GCA_017880745.1 Burkholderiales bacterium | reverse complement strand
GCGACAGGTAACGGACCGATGCCTGGCGGATGAACCGCTCCTGGCACGGACCACGCAAATGGAAGGGATACCAATGAGCTATAAGACCATCCTTGTTCATATCGGCGCGGGCAAACGCTGTTCGGTGCGGGTCGAAGTCGCCATTCGTTTTGCGCGTCAGCACGATGCGCATCTGGTTGCATTGCATGCGCTGGCACCGTTTGAACCCCCCGGCTATGTACTGGCGGAGATGGGTCCCGCAATCATCGAGGCCCAACGGGCCGTGGCCGCGACCGAGATGGCGCGAAGCGAAGCCGAGTTTACCAGGCAGGTGTCGGCCGCGGGCTTGCGCAACGTGGAGTGGCGCACCGCCATCGACGATCCGGTCGATGCGATGACGCTGCACGCGCGCTATGCCGATCTGGTCGTAATCGGCCAGACGGATGCTTCGGAAGGTTCGCATGTACCGGCGAATTTCCCGGAACGGCTGGTGCTCGCCGCCGGCCGGCCTGTGCTGATCCTGCCCAGCGTCGGCAGCTTTGCCACGCTGGGCAAGCGAATTCTCGTCGCCTGGAATCCGAGCCGCGAGGCCACGCGCGCGGTCACCGATGCGATTCCTCTGCTGCGGCTGGCCGATACGGTGCATGTCATGGCGGTGAACCCGAAGGCCGGCGAACACGGCACCGTGGCCGGCGCCGATATCGGGCTCTATCTCGCGCGCCACGGCGTGCGCGTCGAAGTCAAGACGGACCACGGCGCCGAGATCGACGTGGGCAACGAACTGCTGTCGCGCGCCGCGGACCTCGACGCCGATCTCATCGTCATGGGCGCTTACGGCCATTCGCGGCTGAAGGAGTGGGTGCTGGGCGGCGCTACCCGCACCATTCTGGAATCGATGACGGCGCCGGTGCTGATGTCGCACTAAAGGGCGGTGCAGTTCCGCATGCGCGAGATTGCACACGGACCTCCATCGCGCCCGGCGCGCCCCGTGTGCGAATTACGCCGCCGCGTTGCCCGAAGGCCCTGTGCCGGTCGCGATGCTGCCGCGGCGTGCTCCGGGATGCGCTATGGTCCTGCGCGCCGCCGGGTCAGCGGAGACGCTCCGATCTGGTTTTCAGGCCGTTCGCCAGACTAGGCGGTGCCCTCGCCTGGCACTGCAAAGCGGACCCTTCGACGAGGCAATGCAGAGACGGAGTTTTTGCACCGGCATCGGTCTTTTGCCTCGCATTTTCGTGGATAATTCGAAGTCGGCTAATTTTTAGAGGCGTCAATATGAACACCAGGAAGTACATTTACGCGTTCGAAGAGGGCGACGGCAAGAACAAGATCCTGCTGGGCGGCAAGGGCGCGGGCCTGTGCGAAATGACGCAGATCGGCCTGAATGTGCCGCCGGGGTTCACCGTGACCACCGAGGCGTGCCTCGCCTATCTCGATACCAACCGTCTGCCGGACGGTCTGATGGAAGAAATCAAAGTTCATATGGCGACGCTGGAAAAGAAGACGGGCAAGGGATTCGGCAGCGCCAAGAACCCGCTGCTGATTTCGGTGCGCTCCGGCTCGGCGATGTCCATGCCCGGGATGATGGACACGATCCTCAATCTCGGTCTCAATGAAGCCTCCCTGCAGGGGCTGATCAAGCAGACCGCGAACCCGCGCTTTGCCTACGACGCGTACCGCCGCTTCATCCAGCTTTTCGGCAAAATCGCGCTGGGCATCGACGACGAACATTTCGACGCCAGGATGGCCGCGCTCAAGCGCAAATACGACGCGCGCCTGGACCTGGACCTCAGCACGGAACACCTGAAGGAACTTGCCGGCGAATTCCTCGAAACCGTCAAACTCCATACCAGCAAACCGTTTCCGCAGGATCCTTACGAGCAACTCGAGATTTCGGTAGGCGCGGTGTTTCGCTCCTGGATGGGCAAGCGCGCGGTGGACTACCGCAAGCAGTTCAAGATCACCAAGGACAGGGCCAATGGCACCGCGGTCAGCGTCTGCACCATGGTATTCGGCAACATGGGCAACGACTCGGGCACGGGGGTGGGCTTCACCCGCAATCCCGGCACCGGCGAGAACGTGATCTTCGGCGAATATCTGCTCAATGCCCAGGGCGAGGACGTGGTCGCGGGCATACGCACGCCCAAGCCGATCGCCGAGATGGAACAGGAAATGCCGGAGATTTACCGCCAATTGGTGGAGCTGCACAACCGGCTGGAGTCGCATTACCACGAAGTCCAGGATTTTGAATTCACCATCGAACGCGGCACGCTTTACTGCCTGCAGACCCGCAACGGCAAGATGAATGCCCGCGGCATGGTGCGCAGTTCGGTCGAAATGTTCGACGAAGGCCTGATTTCCAAGGAGCGCGCACTGCTGCGCATCGAGCCGCCGATGCTGGAGCAAATGCTGGTACCGCAGCTGTCGCCGAATTTCCACGGCAAGTCCCTGGCGCAGGGCCTTCCCGCTTCGCCCGGCGCGGCCTCCGGCAAGATCGTGTTCGATGCCAACACCGCAGAGGCGCGCGGCAACGCAGGCGAGAAGGTGATCCTGGTGCGCGAGGAAACCAAGCCGGACGACATCCACGGTTTTTTCCGGGCGCAAGGCATACTCACCAGCCGCGGCGGCAAGACCTCCCACGCTGCGGTGGT
>JADGRR010000584.1 GCA_017880745.1 Burkholderiales bacterium | reverse complement strand
GGCTGCGCGCGGTGAAAATGCCGGTGTTCGCGCCCAGGCGCTTCAGCCAGTCCCAGCCCTTGTCGTCGCCGTCGCGCTGCAGGATCACCTCGTAGGTCGCATGACTGCTGCTGGAACGGCTGGGTGCGCACTGCGCGACATGGCCTTTGAGTTTCGGATTCAGCAGGTCGTCCCAGTCTTTCGGCTCCGGCACGCCGAGCCGCGCGAGCACCTTCGGGTGATAGACCAGCCCATAGGGCTCGAGTACCGTGCCGCTCCAGAAGCCTTTCGGATCCTTCAGATAGATCGGCTTCGGCTTGCCGATGGTCGCAGGGATCGCGTCGAGGACAGCCTTGGGCAGTTCCAGGCGCGCGAGCAGATTCTGCGCGGCGAGTTTGTCGAACAACGCGCTCTCGCCGCCCCAGAAAATATCGACCTCCGGCCGGCCTTTCCATTCGAGAATGCGGCCGTAGGCCACCGGCGTTCCCGCGGCGAGCGCGCTGGTCTTCAGTGTGATATTCCATTTTTCCTTGGCGTATTTGGCGAAATCCGCCAGCGTCGGGTCGGTGAGCGTCTTCGCAACCGGCGTGATCAGGACCAGCTCGTCCTCGATGGGCTGCGCCACGGCGAAACCGGCAGCCACTGACGTCGAGACGAGTGCAAAAGCGAGAGTTTTGAGACGGTGAATCATGGAAACCTCCTATGTTCGAAAATGCGGATCTTGGAACACGAGCATACCGGGCGCACACCGCGGACTATTGACTTTTATCAATCCGGAATTGACTTATGAATGCTCGCCCGGCGTTCACTCGCGTTACAGCTTGCACACTCGCGCTTTACCCGTGATTCGCGACACACTTTACCCGAAAGCTAGAGCCCGAGCGATTTCGCAGTCAGGCCCATTGCCAGGCCGAGAAGCTGGGTGTAGAGCAGGGTGCGGATCGAAGGATCGGGGCTGGCCGCCTGAACCGCGTCGAAACGCAGGTGGCAGTGGGGGCAGGCCGTGCAGAGCGCTTCGGCACCGGACTCGAGGGCATCGGCGATCTTGGCCCGCGTCATGCGCTCGGACAGCGGCGCGTTCGCCTCGTGCAGCGGATCGCCGCAGCAGTCGAGGCGGCGGGGCCAGTCGACCGGGGTCGCGCCGGTCACGCGGATCAGCGTTTCGAAGATCGTCGGCGCTATCGGGTTGTCGAACCGGGTCACGTTGCCCGGGCGCAGCGCGTGGCAGCCGTACTGGGCGGCGACACGCAGTCCCGTGCGCGGAGTGCGCACGGCGGCGGCAAGGGCGTCTACGCCGACCTTTCGCGCGAGCACCGGCAGCAGGTGCTCGACCTCGGTCTTTCCCGACCAGACGAGGTCTTCGGCGGCCAGCGCCTGCGTAACGCGCGCGCGCAGTTCCGCGTCCTCTTCCAGGAACCGGATCGCGTGCCGCAGGGTGCCGAAGCAGCACTTGCAGGGCGTCAGCACGTCGAGGCCGGCGCGCTCGGCCAGGGCCAGGTTGTGGGCCGCGGCAAACACGAAGGCATCGCGGCTGAAATTCCGGGCGGGATAGCCGCAGCAGTTGAACTCCAGGTCGACCAGCGAGACGCCGAGGTGCCCAAGCACGGCGCGCGTCGACGCCTCGTAGGCCGGCAGTTGGAATGGGATCTTGCAGCCCAGGAACAGCGCGTACTTCATGACGTCCCCCTCGGGCCGCGGACGGTGCCCAGCCGGTGCACCGCCAGCGCGCGCAGCTCGCACATGATGTCGGCCACACGAATGCCTTCCGGGCAATTCTCCTGGCACTGGTAGCAGGTGGCGCAGTCCCAGACCATGCGCGAACCCAGCGTGAGGTCGCGCAGGCCCAGTCGCAGCAGGTTCATCACCTTCTGCGGCGTCAGGTCGACGCCGTGGTCGGTGTCAATGCTATGGGCGACGACCGGGCATACGTTGGTGCAGGTCTGGCACTGGACGCACCGGGAAAACGTGCGACGGTCGGCCGAGAGCGGTGCGAAAGAGGTATCCGAGTCGGAAACGGCGTGCTGCCCGGGACCCGCCTCCAGGGATTCGGCCCACGCCAGCGCGGGGCGTGCCTGCGCCCACTGTGCCTGCCCTGGAAGGCCCGCGGCGGCCAGGTCGCCGCGACCGGCCTCCCACAAGTCTTCCAGGTCCAGTCCCACCGGGCAGCGGTCGGTGCAGCGTCCGCAGTCGGTGCAGAGGAAGGCGCCCTCGGCGGCCAGGAGCGCATCGTTCTCGTGGCCCGGCCGCAGCAGCCGGCCGCCGGCCAGCGCGCCGGTGGCGATGAGCTTGTGCGCGGGCAGGAGGCCCGGATTGCCGAGGTAGCGCGCCAACGGCGCCACCGAGCAGCGCGCATCGCAAATGCCGCAGCGCACGCAGGCGTCGAGTGCCAGCGCCCGCCGGAGAGCGCGAGCCTCGGGCGAGAACGTCTGCGCCGAGAACGCCCGACCCGGCGCCGCGGCGTTGACCAGCAGGCTGAGCGGAGCTGCCAACACGTGGAAGAAACCGGTGAATGGCAGGCTCGCCAAGCCGAGGAAGCAGGCGAATACGTGCAGATACAGCAGCCAGGTATCGGCGTGTCCCCGGTCCAAAACGCCCGTCACGGGCGCCAGCATGCGGGAGACCGGGTAGGAGACGAAGGCGGACGCGGGCTTCGC
>JADGRR010000583.1 GCA_017880745.1 Burkholderiales bacterium | reverse complement strand
TGCGCGTCGCGCTGTCCGGGGGGGCGGTGTCGCCGCCCATCGACCAGACCGTGGCGCTGCTGGGGCGGGACCTCACACTGGCACGCGTGGCGCGCGCACTCGAATTCGCGCGGACGCAATGAGCCGCTGGCGAAAGTGGCGGGATGAGGGACCGGGACGTGGCCCGCGTACATTAAAGATGGCCATGGAGAGTGGGTCCCGACCAGGAAAGGTGCTCGTGCCGAGGCGGCAGGGGTATCTGCTGCTGGCGGCATTGCTCGTCGTCGTGGCCGTCATGGTCTTTTACTGGCTTCCCCGGCGCGCGCTGGCGGCGGAGCTGGTGCGCACCGAGCCGGCGGTATTGCTGAAGAACCCCCGATTGCGCGACCAGGCCGTGGCGCTCGCCCGGCCGGTCTACGCGAGCCACTGTGCCACCTGCCACGGCGCCAAAGGCGAGGGCGACCTCAAGCGCGGTGTCCCGGCGATGAACGATGCCGACTGGCTTTATGGCAACGACCCGGTCGATCTGGAACACACCATCCTGTATGGCATCCGCTCAGGACACCCGAAGGCGCGAAACGTGGCCGATATGCCGGCCATGGGCCGCACCGGGCAGCTGACCGATGGCGAAGTGAGCGACGTGGTCGACTACCTGCTCGAGCTCGACCAGCGGCCGCACGACGCGGCGGCGGCGGAGCGCGGCAGGCCCGTCTTTTTCGCCAAGGGCAATTGTTTCGACTGTCACGCCAGCGATGCGCGCGGGGTCACCGACTACGGCACGCCGCCGCTGCGCGGCACCAGCTGGATGTACGGCGGCGATCGCGACACCCTTTATCGCAGCATTTACAGTGGCCGGCACGGCAAATGCCCGGCCTGGATCAACAAACTGGCGCCAGCCGAAATCCGCGGGCTGGCGGTAATGTTCCACGAAGGAGTCCTGTCCCGTGAGCGATGAGGGCATATACGATATTTCGCAACCCGGCGTGCGCCGCTCGATGATCATGCTGGCAGCGGGCGCCCTGATCGGCCTCGCCATCGCCGGTTATGGCCTGTTCACGGCCCGGGGCACGCGTTCGCGCACTGTGCCGCCGGAGGCCGTGGCACTGGTGAATCAGCGGCCGGTTCTGCGCAGTGACTTCATGGCCCAGGCGCAAGCGCAATTCAGCCTGCCGTTCGAGCAGTTGTCGCTCGCGCAACGCACCCAGACGCTCGAAGACATGCTCGCCGAAGAGCTGCGCACGCAGCGCGGGCTGGAGATCGACCTGCCCAGCTACGATCCGGACGTTCGCGCTGCGCTGGTGGCCGGCGTCGAGATCGAAGTTGCCGCCGACGTGCTCGCGCAGCAGCCCACGGACGAGCAGCTGCGCGCCTTGTATGAGGTGAACAAGGGCAAGTACTCGTCCGAAGGGATCATGCGCTTACGCGACCTGATCGTCACCGAAGGGCCGAATCGCAATCGCAGCGATGCACTGGTCTCGGCCACCGCAGCGGCGGCGGCCCTGCGCGGCGGTACTTCGCTGGCCAGCGTGATGCAACGCTACAACCTGCACGATTCAGGGCGTTTCACCAACAACGGCGTGGTGGACACCGAGGATATCTTCGAGTTCGCCGTGCAGGCCAAGGTCGACCCGAAATTGTTCGCGGCGGTCGCGCCGTTGAATTCCGGCGAGGTGTCCGATCCGGTCGAAGAGACCGACGGCGTGCATCTGGTCTACGTGGTCATGCGCCGGCGTGCCGTGGCGCAGGGGTACGAGGCGGCGGCCAACACGGTGTGGAACGACTTCAAGGCCGCGGCCCAGGCGCGCGTGAACAAGGGTAACCTCAAATATCTGCGCAACCGGGCCGACATTCTGATCGCACCGGAATACATCGCATCCGAGTTGAAGGCGCGTGCGCCGTAAGCCATTCACGGTGGGCGCACTGCCGGTGCTCCTGGCAGGGCTGATGGCCGTGGGCGCACCGGTAGCGGACGCGCACACGAAGAGTTCCACCTATTCCTCGTGGCAGATCGACGGGGCCAATATCACCGCGGCATTCACGGTGCCGACGCTGGAATCCGCGCGTCTGGCGAAAGCTGGCCAGGAGCAGCCCTCGAACGAGGCTCTGAGCGACTATCTGCGCAAGCGCCTGACCGTCACGGCCGACGGCAAGCCGTGTGCGCTCACCAGCGGGCCGCAGGCTCTGGCCGCGACCCCGGAGTTCCGGCGCTTCGAACTCAAATTCCGCTGCCCGTCGCCCGACAAGATCGAACTGCACAACACCGTCTTTTTCGACATCGTGCCTTCGCATGTGTCTTTGGCGCAGATCGAGACTTCACGCGGTGACTTCATCGAGCAGCTGTTCACCAAGGACGATCAGAACATCGGTACCTCGGGCAGCGAGAACCGCATGCGCGATGCCGGCCTGATTCAATACATCGGCATGGGCATCAATCACATCCTCACCGGTGTCGACCACATGTCGTTTCTGCTCGGGCTGGTACTGATTTCGCGCCGCCTGCGCGACCTGATCTTCGTGGTCACCGGCTTCACGCTCGGGCACAGCGCCACGCTGGCATTGGCCGTCACCGGCATCCTGCGCCCGCATGCCGAATACATCGACGCGCTGGTGGCGCTGACCATCGCGCTGATCGGCGTGGAGAACATCGTGGTCGCGAC
>JADGRR010000582.1 GCA_017880745.1 Burkholderiales bacterium | reverse complement strand
CGCGGCTTACACCGAGTGGAATAACTCGCTGATCTATTCGACCACGGCGGGCTATCTCGCCACCCGCATCGCGGGTGCCGCGCCGATGCGTCGTCCGGCAGCACCTGTGGCGCAGCTGCCGTTCAACGAACTGCGCGAGCTGCAGCAATTGCTGGTGCGCGCGGGCTATAATGTCGGCAAGGTCGACGGCGTGATGGGCCAGCAGAGCCGCAGCGCGGTCAAGGCGATGCAGATCAAATACGGCCTGCCCGCCGACTCCTGGCCTACCTCCGAACTGCTGGCGCGAATGCGCGGGACGCCGCGCCCGCAATCGGCCGCGCCGGAATCGCCGGTAGCCCGCTAGGCGGCGCGCTTTCCGATAACTACATCAACAACACACCTCATCAACGAAAAGAGCCTCACCATGTCCTTCCATGACGCCGTCGTTCCCGCCTTCCTGCAGATCCTGGGCAGCCTCTCCGGCCTGCTCACCAAGGCCGAGGCGCACTGCAAGGCAAAGAACATCCAGCCCGAGGTGCTGCTCGGCGCGCGGCTCTACCCGGACATGCTGCCGCTGACCAAGCAGATCCAGATCGCCTCCGATTTCGCGGCGAAGACCTGCGCGCGCCTGACCGGCAGCGAAGTGCCCTCGACCCCGGATACCGAAAAGACATTCGACGAGCTGAAGCAGCGGCTGACCAGAACCGCCGACTATGTCAGGGCATTCAAGCCGGCGCAGTTCGACGGCGCGGATAGCCGCGACGTTACCTTCCCGGCCGGCCCGACCAGCATGACGCTGAAGGGCCAGCAGTTCCTCAATGCATTTGCCTTCCCGAATTTCTATTTCCATGCCGCCACCGCCCACGGCATCCTGCGCCACAACGGCGTGGAAATCGGCAAGCGCGATTTTCTCGGGGTGAAGTGAATCGCATTGCGGGGAGCGCGGCTGACTCGTCATGCCCGGGCTTGACCCGGGCATCCATCCAGAAAAGACTCTCTCGAAAGTGTGATGGATTGCCGGGTCAAGCCCGGCAATGACGGCAATCGATACCATTCGGACGTCAGGTTGCGCCTTGGAAGTACGCCTATGCTGCGTTGCCTGTGATTTCGAATGAATCATCCTGCGTCGACGCCCGCACGCGGTCGCTCGACGGCGGTCATCCCGGCAGGTATCGTGCGGAGCTAGCCTGCGTTATCCTGATGGCTCGCGGCATTGCCGCAGCCGCGCGCAGTGCACACTTTATCCTGGTTCGCCTCCCGCCATTCACCGGAAACAGCAAAAAATGAGCACGCCGTCCAAACTCTTCGAGCCCTTCAAACTTGGCCCGATCACGCTCCCCAATCGCGCCGTGATGGCGCCCCTGACGCGCAACCGCGCGGTCGCAGGCCTGGTGCCCAGTCCATTGGCAATCGAGTATTACGGGCAGCGCGCCTCCGCCGGCCTCCTGGTCACCGAGGCAAGCCAGATTTCGCAGCAGGGCCAGGGTTACCAGGACACGCCCGGCATCTATTCAAAGGAACAGGTCGCGGGCTGGCGCAAGGTGACCGACCGCGTGCACGAACGGGAGGGGCGCATTTTCATTCAGCTCTGGCATGTCGGCCGCATCTCGCACACCTCGCTGCAGCCGGGTGGCGGCGCGCCGGTGGCGCCGTCGGCGATCCGCGCCAAGGGCAAGACGTTTGTCAATAACACGTTTACGGAAATCTCCGAGCCGCGTGCGCTGGAGCTTTCCGAAATCCCCGGCATCGTCGAAGGTTTCAGGCGCGGTGCGGCGAACGCGCTGGAAGCCGGCTTCGACGGCGTCGAGATCCATGGCGCCAACGGCTATCTGCTGGACCAGTTCGCCAAGGACGGCAGCAACAAGCGCACCGATGCCTATGGCGGATCGATCGAGAACCGCGCCAGGCTGATGCTTGAGGTGGCAAAAGTGGTGTCGGCGGAAGCAGGTTCTGAGCGAACCGGCATTCGCATCTCGCCGGTGACGCCGGCCAACGATGTCTCCGATAGCAACCCGCAGCCGCTGTTCGATCATATCGTCGACCAGCTCAACGCGTTAAAACTCGTCTACATCCATGTCATCGAGGGTGCGACCGGCGGCCCGCGCGACATCGCGCCGTTCGACTACGCTAGTCTGCGCAAGCGCTTCAAGGGCGCCTATATGGCCAACAACGGCTATGATTTCGAGCTCGCCAACAAGGTGCTCGCCGCCGATGAGGCCGACCTGATCGCATTCGGAAAGCTATTCATCGCCAACCCCGATCTGGTCGAGCGCCTCAAGCGCGGCGCGCCACTGAATGCGCCGGACAAGGCGACATTCTACGGCGGCGGCGCCAAGGGCTATACGGATTATCCGGCGCTGGGCGAAACCATGCAGGCGGCGCAGTAGGAGCACCTCCCCGCCATTGCGAGCCAACGGCTCGCGCGAACGCGCGCCCGATGACGGGCTCCGCGAAGCAATCCAGACCTTCGGTACCAAACGGAAAGGCTGGATTGCTTCGTCGCAAGCGCTCCTCGCAATGACGAATTCGGCAGCTTCCTCTGCCTTCCGTTCTTTGTTCTACTGCACGGCATGAGTAAGAGCGCCGAAGATATCGTTCGCCGTGCCACCGCTGCCTTCAATTCCGGCCGGCCCGGCGAGGCGCGCCAGCTCTGCGAGCAG
>JADGRR010000581.1 GCA_017880745.1 Burkholderiales bacterium | reverse complement strand
GGCAAGACCACGCTGATCGCTTAATTACTCGGCCTGACGCGCATTCACCGCGGGACGGTAAGGTTTGCCGGCGCCGACGTCACCGGCTGGCGGCCGTATGCGCGCGCGCATGCCGGCATGGGCTGGATTCCCCAGGAGCGCGACATTTTTCCGTCGCTCACGGTGAAGGAAAACCTCACCGTCATCGCCCGCCCCGGGCCGTGGACTCTGGAACGCGTGTACCGGTTGTTCCCGCGGCTCGACGAGCGCAGCGGCAATATGGGCAACCAGCTCTCCGGCGGCGAACAGCAGATGCTCGCGATCGGGCGCGCGTTGATGCTCAATCCGAAGTTGCTTCTCCTCGATGAGCCTTTTGAGGGCCTGGCACCCAACCTCGTCGCAGAGTTGGAGCATGCCATCGGGCTGATGATGGCTGAGGGCATTGCGATGCTATTGGTGGAGCAGCACGTGGAGGCAGCGTTGCGGTTGTCCGAAAACGCCGTGGTGCTCGAGCGCGGCAGGGTCACACACGCCGGTCCCAGCGCCGGACTGATGCAGGACCGCGCGCTGCTCGAGAGCCTGATAGCCATCCCCACGGATCGGGCCTGATCCCGCGGCGTCGTCCCGCGGCCCCTCGGACCGTCTTGGGCGCGTTACTGCGCCTGGCGACAATGGGTCTCGCGCACGAACACGAGCAGTACGAGCGCGGCGGCTAACCAGACCAGCATCAGCGCGAAGCCTGCGCGGTAGGCGTCGAAATCGTAGACCCGGACGCCGTTTGCATAGGCGCCGGTCCAGCGCCGGTCCAGCATCCAGCCGACCGCGGGTTGCATGATCATGCCGCCCAGCATATTGCCCATATTGGCGATGCCGCCTGTAGTGCCGGCCAGCGCGGCCGGCGCTGATTCCTTGGCGATGGCGAAACCCACCATCACCGAAGCGGAAGCGCAACCGGTGAACCCGAGAGCAGCAACCAACAGGCCGAGCGGCAACCCCGGCACCAACAGCACGCAGCACCATCCCGCAGCGGCGAGCACCGCGCCGAGGGCGTACAGAGGTTTGCGCCGGCGCAGGCGGTCGGAGAACGCTCCCACAATCGGCCCCGCCACCGCCCAGCAAACCAGCAGCAACGACGTGACCATGGACGCCTGCGACGTGGTGAGGCGATAGTGGGTGCTTAGAAAAGGCACGCCCCAGAGGCCGCCGAAGGTGAGGGTCGGACCCGAAACCGCACCCGAGATCAGAAACACCAGCCAGACATTGCGCGCGGCGAGCGCTTGGCTGATGCTCGCCCGTATCGAAGTGCGCCGCGCCGGTGGCGCCGGTGCGTAGCTCGCGTAACCTCGCTCGGCGGGGTCGTCGCGCACCGCCAGCCAGATAACGACGGAGAGCAGCCCGGTCAGCGCTGCGGAAACGCAAAGCACGCCGCGCCAGCCGAAGGCATCGACCAGCAGTCGCAGCGGCACGCCGGCCGAAACCGCGCCGAGAATTCCGCAAGCCAGAGCGAGGCCGGAGAGCATGGCGAAGCGTGTCGGCGCGAACCAGTGGCCGGCGAGCTTGAGCATGGCGACGAACGCGACGCCAACTGAGCCGCCGATCAGCAGGCGACCCAGGCCCGCGGCGGCGTATCCGGGCGCGAGCGCAAACAGCAGGGTGCCTGCCGCCGCGATTGCCGCGCCAGCGGTAAGTACGCGCCGTGGCCCCCACCGGTCGGCGAGCATGCCCGCCGGAATCTGCATCGCCACATAGCTGTAGTAGTAGAACGCGGCGAGATTGCCCAGCGCCGCCGCCCCGAGCGCGAACTCGCTCATCAGCTCGCGCGTGATTACCGCCGGAGCTACACGCTGGTAAAAGCCGATCAAGTAAAACGCCGCGCCCAGACCCCACACTGCAAAGGCAAGGCGCAGCGGCGGATAGGCCGCCTCGCGTGAACTCACGCTGGCCAGCGCAGGAGTCTTTGCCGGAAGCAGAGTCCAGGGCGCTGGATTCGGCCCGTACCTGAAGCGCTGCCGAATGTGGCCGGCGCCGCGCTACTCAGCATTGCTCCCAGGGCAGGCCCTCGTGACGCCATCCGGTGATGGAATTGCGCTGGTGATGATCATTCAGTTCGCCCTCGAAGCCGTGCAGCACGTTGTAGACCTGCGTAAAACCCGCCTTCTCCAGCGCGGCGCCTGCGTCCAGCGACCGGTTGCCGCTGCGGCAGATGAGCACGATCGGGCGGTCCACGCTCGCCGCTTTTTTCACATGCCCGACGAAATGCGGGTTCACCTCCCAGTCGGGGCCGTCGTTCCACGGGATCATGATCGCGCCCGTCGGGTGACCGACAAACAGGAATTCCATTTCGCTGCGGCAATCGATGAATATCGCGCTTGGATTCTGGTGCAGGAATTCGTCAGCTTCCTTGGGGGTCAGGTGTTGCATCGTCCGGCCTTCGCTCGAAAAAACCCTAGTATAAGGCCACCCGTCGCGGCAGGCGAATTCGCGTCCGGCGGGTGGACAAACAGGGCAATGGCGCGCTAGAATTCGCGATTGCGCCGATTTGATGTCAGATTGCGGGCGCCGCCGGCTCCGGCCGGACGAAAAACAAATGCTGCTAAAGCGAGGGAACCCGTACCTGGCTGGCAGTGCGGGTTTTTTTATTTGCCGGTCTCACCTGAAACAA
>JADGRR010000580.1 GCA_017880745.1 Burkholderiales bacterium | reverse complement strand
GATCACCTGGCGGCCGCTAAACTGAGAGAAGGCCGCCCTTGCCCCGCGGCCGGGGGTGCTGGCTGCAGCCGAGCGCGGCTGCGGCAGGCGACATAAAGTAAAATCCCTGATAAAATATAACGTTAAGCTTTTTCTCGACCTAAATTTTGGAGATTTGCATGGCATTGGAACGCACCCTATCCATCATCAAGCCCGACGCGGTGGCCAAGAACGTCATCGGCAAGATTTATTCTCGCTTTGAAACCAACGGCTTGAAGATCATCGCAGCGCACATGCGGCAATTGTCGCGCGCCGAGGCCGAGGGCTTTTATGCGGTGCACAAAGGTCGGCCTTTTTTCGAGGATCTGGTCAAGTTCATGATCTCCGGTCCGGTGATGGTGCAGGTGCTCGAGGGCGAGGCTGCAATCGCCAAGAACCGGGAACTGATGGGGGCGACCGACCCGAAAAAGGCGGACAAGGGCACCATCCGCGCCGACTTCGCCGACAGTATCGACGCCAACGCGGTGCACGGCTCAGATGCCGTGGACACGGCCAAGGTGGAAATCGCCTATTTCTTCCCGGCGTTGAACATCTACTCGCGCTGAATCTCGAATCGCCATGAGCCTCAATCTCCTCAACCTCGACGCGGCGCAGCTCGTCAGCTTCTTTGCCGATATCGGCGAGAAGCCGTTTCGCGCCAAGCAGCTGCTGCGCTGGATGCACCAATTCGGGGAGGCGGATTTTTCGAAGATGAGCGACTTGGCCAAGCCGCTGCGGGAAAAGCTCGCCGCGAGCGCGGTGATTAAGGCGCCGCAGGTCGTCTCCGACGCCACAGCGGCCGACGGCACGCGCAAATGGCTGATCGACGTCGGCAATCGCAATGCGGTGGAAACGGTGTTCATTCCGGAGACCAATCGAGGCACGCTGTGCATTTCGTCGCAGGCGGGCTGCGCCCTGGACTGCAAATTCTGCTCCACCGGCAAGCAGGGCTTCAACCGCAACCTCAGCACGGCCGAGATCATCGGCCAGCTCTGGATCGCATCTCGCGCTTTGGCGCGCGATGCCGGTGGCACGCCGGCGCGCGGCGCCGCGAAGGCGCTCGGCGCCACGCCCAAGGGCGAGCGCGTCATCAGCAACGTCGTCATGATGGGCATGGGCGAGCCGCTGGCGAATTTTGATAACGTGGTCACGGCCATGCACCTGATGCTCGACGACAACGGCTACGGCCTGTCGCGCCGCCGGGTGACGCTGTCCACTTCGGGCATCGTCCCCGCAATCGACCGCCTGCGCGACGCCTGCCCGGTGGCGCTGGCGGTATCGCTGCACGCGCCCAACGACGCGCTGCGCGACGCGCTGGTGCCGATCAACCGGAAATATCCGCTCGCCGGGCTGCTTGCCGCGTGCCGGCGCTATCTGGACCGCGCGCCGCGCGATTTCATCACCTTCGAGTACGTCATGCTGGAGGGCGTCAACGACGGCGCGGAACACGCGCAACAACTGATCGACCTGGTGCGCGACGTCCCGTGCAAGTTCAACCTGATTCCGTTCAATCCTTTCCCCAATTCCGGTTTCAAGCGCTCGTCGCGCGACGCCATTCGCCGCTTTGCCGAGATTCTGCTCGCTGCCGGACTGGTAGTGACCACGCGCAAGACGCGCGGAGACGATATCGACGCGGCTTGCGGCCAGCTCGCGGGCAAGGTGGAAGACCGGACCCGGCGCACGCGCCGCGTAGTGGAGATACATTCATGCTGAGACCGGCAATCGTCCTTGCGCTGTTGATTGCCTGCGGCGCGCTCTCCGGCTGCGCCCAGGCCCCGGCGTCTTCCGCGACTCAGGCGAATACGGTGGAGACGGGCACCGTGACCGGAGAGGTCGGCGATCCGCGCAACCGCGCGCGCATCCACACCGAGTTGGCTTCGGCTTATTTCGAACGCGGCAGCATGGGCGTCGCGCTGGAGGAATTGCGCACCGCGATCGCGGCCGATCCGAGTTATGCCACGGCATACAGTGTGCTCGGCCTGGTGCACATGGAGTTGCGCGAGAACGACGTCGCGCAGCAGCATTTCGAGCGCGCGCTGCGCCTCGCCCCGAACGATCCGGACATCAACAACAACTACGGCTGGTTTCTGTGCCAGACCGGGCGCGAGCAGCAGTCCATTGCCTATTTCCTCGCGGCGCTGAAGAACCCGCTGTACAACACGCCGGCACGCTCGTACGTCAACGCCGGGCTGTGCTCGCTGAAGAACAACGAGCGCGATGCGTTCGACTACTTCGGGCGCGCGCTGCGCAACGAGCCCGACAATCTCCAGGCCTTGCTGAACCTGGCGTCGATCCAGTACAAGCGCGGGCAACTGGAAGCTGCGCGCGGCTTGATCGGGCGCTTCAACAAACTGATCGAACCGACGGCCGAATCGCTGTGGCTGGCGCTGCGCATCGAGCGCAAACTGGGCGACAAGTCGGCCGAAAATACTTTGGCCGTGCAGTTGCGGCGGCGCTTCTCCGGCTCCCCGGAATACCGGGATCTGCTCCAGGGCAAGTTTGAATGAGCGAAGTGGAAACAGCGGCCGAGCAATCCAGTCCGGGGCGGACGCTGGCGGCTGCTCGCGTCGAACTCAAGCTCAGCGTTGCCGACGTATCGCAGCAGATCAAGTACGGGGTCAAGCAG
>JADGRR010000579.1 GCA_017880745.1 Burkholderiales bacterium | reverse complement strand
CGTAGGCGATGGTCTGATCGCGCTCGTGGTGGTTGTGTACGAGCGTATATGCCCAGGTCGCCGCGATGAGGACGCAGCAGAACAACCCGATCGCGATATTTATGCCGGCCGCTCTGGTCAATTTGCCCGTTGGAATTTTGGCGACCGTCAGGCTCATGGTTGCGGGCTCTGCGCGGACAATGAAAAGGTGGGCGATTTGTCTTGGTTGCTTGCAGCGTCGCTCGCGCTTTTAACCACAACGCGGTTGCGGCCGGCGCCCTTCGCCTCGTACAGCGCCTCGTCCGCCGCGCGCAGGAGCGCGTCCGCATTGGTGCCATGCCCCGGATAGACCGCGACCCCGATCGATATCGTGACCCGGATGCGCTTTTGTCCGGGGCCCTCGACTTCAAGCTTTTCAATCGCCGCGCGCAGCACCTCTGCGCGCATTCGCGCGCCATCGACCGGCGCCTCCGGCAGCACGACCGAGATTTCCTCGCCGCCGTAGCGGCAGCAGATATCGCTTGCGCGCAGGGTGGTCTTGATCGTGCGTGCGATTTCCTTCAGCACCAAATCGCCCGCTTCGTGGCCGTAAGTGTCGTTCACGCGCTTGAAGTGGTCGATGTCCATCATCATGACCGCGACGGCGATTTTATTGCGGCCGGCCCGCGCCAGTTCCCGCGGCAACACTTCGTAGAGAAAGCGCCGGTTGTAGAGCCCGGTCAACGGATCGGTGATCGCCTGCTGCTGCAAGTCGTCAAACGCGCGCTTGAGCGCCGCCTCGGAGCGCTTGCGCTCGGTGATATCCTGCACCATGATGACGACGGTCTCGATGCTGCCGTCCCGGTGCCGCATGCATTGGCACTCCATCGTGGTATCGACGATCCCGCCGTCCTTGCGCAGAAAGCGCTTGTCGAACTGGAAGGCGTCGAACTCGCCCGCTGCCATCCGCTGGAATAACGCCATATTGGCGGCGAGATCGTCGGGATGGGTGATTTCCGTCCAGGCCAGCGCCATCAGCTCATCGCGCGGGTAACCCAGCATCTCGCACATGCGATCATTGACCTGCAACCAGCGCTTGCTGGTGGGCGAGGTCACGGCCAGGCCGACGAAGGGCAGGTCGTAGAACAGCCGCAGCAGCTTGTCCTTTCCCGCGGACTGCTCAATCAAAGCAAGATACTCCCGCTGCGCCTCCTCGCGGTCCTGCAGCGCAGCGGCCAGGTTATCGAACGCGCGCGCCAGCTCGCCCAACTCACCCTCCGCGTACTTGGCGCCCGTGCGCACGCCGTATTCGCCGCGGCGCAGGCGTTGCACGGTCGTATTGAGTGCCTGCACGGGACGCATGATGAGCCGCTCGCTGCCGACCCAGGCTATGAACATGACACCCATCGCGGTCAGGGCGATAAACAGCAGGTTGCGGTAGTAGGTTTGCTCGACCCTGACGTATGCGGTGCCGACCGGAATCGACACGCGCACGATCAGGCTGCCGGACGGACCTTCCAGCAGCGGCACGTATCCCCACACCAACCGCGCGCCGGTGCTGCCGGCGCCGTCGAGCGTGCCATCGCCCTGATGCATCAATATCTCGCGCAGCACGGCGGGCGCGATGGGTTTGCCGATCAGTTCGTCATTTGCCGGAAATCGCGCCAGCATGGTTCCCTGGTTGTCGATAACGGACAGCGCGGCCTCCGGCGGCAGTTGTTTGCGTGCCAGCGACTGCCCAATCCAGTCGAGATTCAGCGTGGCGTAAACGACGCCTCTCACGGCGCCGTTCGCGTCCAGCGCGGGATAGCCGAAACCGATGCTGGGCTTGCCGCTCGATTTGCCGATCTGGAAGTCGCCGATCGAGAACTGGCGAGTTTCGAGCGCTCGGCGAAAATAAGTGCGGTCGGAGAGATCGACTTTCTGATCCGGCTGCAGCACGCTGCAGAATCGAATGCCGTCGGGCCCCAGCACCCCGAGGTTGTCGAAATACGGATGCGACTTGATCTCGCGTGCGAGCAGGGCGTCACACGCGCCGTTGCCCGCGCCCCTGGTTTCCGGCGCCGTCGCAAGATATTGCAGTTTCGAATGCGTGACCTGCACGATTTGCGATTGCTCGGCCGCCGCCAGCCGCGCAAGGTACAGCGCCTTTTCCCTGACGTCGTCTTTGCCGTTCTCGCGCTCGCGGTCGGCGACGTACACTAGTAGGCCGAACGCGGGAGCCAGCACCAGCAGCACCAACAGTATCAAGCGGATGCGCACGCTGGCGAACAGCGCGCGAAAACTGCGCAAGGGCGACGCTAGAGCGACGGGCCCAGCATGTTCGCTCATGGCGCGCGTCTCATCCGGCATAAAAGTTTCTTTCATGCGTTCGACGGTTCAGCGATGCCAATTCGCGCGGCAATTCCAGCGCTGCCGCTGCATCAAACTTGCGTGTTTTTAATTTTCTTATAGGGCTACGCGAGCGACGCTGAATCAGCTTGCCGCCCGTCTTATCCGTCTGCCGCATCGGCAGCGTTCGTTTTGTCGAATTCACGCGTAGTTTAATTCCCCGGTGTTAATGACAATTGGTTTAAATCAAGTCCGGGGGAAATAACATCGGCGTGACCGCATGCCCCTGCGCCGGCCTGCTTCGTGGCGGGTTGCAGGCTCGGCTGGGATTGCCCTTGCTGCGCGCCTTCGGTCAGCTGTCGCACT
>JADGRR010000578.1 GCA_017880745.1 Burkholderiales bacterium | reverse complement strand
GTTGTTCCGCCTGCTCGAGGCGCAAGGGGCGCGGGCACTGCGCTACCTGTCAGACCATTTTTTCAACGACTTGCTCATCTGGTATCACCTTGCCTGGACCGGAGAAACGGTGCGGCGCGAGTCGGAGGTGGTCCCCCGGCTGATGGCGATCGGACAGCATTTCGAGCCGCATCACCGCAACGAACTGTTTCGGCTCATCGGCGATCTGGTGCGCGGAGTTGTCGGGCGTTATGCGCGTCTCGCCGAGGCGGGGCGAATCGAACTCTCGACCACGCCGTACTGTCATCCGCTGGCACCGCTGCTGCTCGATTTCGAGTCGGCACGCGAAGCCGAACCGAAAGCGCAACTGCCCGAGACCCCGAATTATCCCGGCGGCCGCGAGCGGGTCGTCGCGCAGCTTCAGTCGGCGCTCGAGAGCCATGCGCGCCGCTTCGGCGCCGCGCCGCGCGGTGTGTGGCCGGCAGAAGGCTCAGTGTCGGCGGGCTTGCTCGGCGTGCTCAGCGGCAACGGTCTTGGCTGGGTGGCGAGCGGTGAGCGGGTACTGTACAACAGCCTCGGCGCCGCGCACCGCGTGGCGCTGCGATCGCATTACTTGTACCGCCCGTACCGCCTCGGGACCGCTCCGGATCTGGCGCTGTTCTTCCGCGACGACAAGCTCTCGGACCGGATCGGATTCGAATACCAGAAATGGCACGGCAGCGACGCGGCGGCCAATTTCATCGGCGAACTGGAATGCATCGCGGCAGACGCGTCGCAGGACGAGCGGCCGTTGGTGAGCGTGATCCTCGACGGCGAAAACGCCTGGGAGCATTACCCCTACAACGCGTACTATTTTCTGAGCGCACTTTATAAAGCGCTCGAATCGCACTCATCCATTCGTCCAACGACGTTCGCGGCGTTTTTGCTGGAGTGCTCGAACAACGGTGGCGCGGCCGCTGCCAAGCCGCCCGCCGCGATGCAAAAACTCGATCGGCTGGTCGCCGGGAGCTGGGTGTACGGCAATTTCGCCACCTGGATCGGATCGAACGACAAGAACCGCGCCTGGGATCTGTTATGCGCCGCCAAGCAGAGCTTCGACTTGGTGAAGGCAAGCGGACGCCTCGGCAGCGCGGGTCTGGTCGCCGCCGAGCAACAGTTGGCCGATTGCGAAGGTTCCGATTGGTTCTGGTGGTTCGGCGACTACAACCCGAGCGCCTCGGTGGCGAGTTTCGACCGGCTGTATCGCGCCAAGCTCGCGAACCTGTACCGGCTGATCGAACTGCCGGTCCCTGCGGCGCTGTCCGAACCCATTTCCCGCGGGCATGGCGAGCCCGAAGGTGGAGGCAGCATGCGCCGCGCGAGCGCGCCGGGTGAGGCGTTATGAGCAGGGAGCGGAGGCTGCGACCGATGCGGACACGACCGCCCGCGATTAGCGGCGGCCGCCGGCAGCGGCTACGCTCGAATCACGACAACGGATCGGAGGCGGCGGCATGAGCGCATCGGTGGCATTGCTGTTCGGCGTGCATGCGCATCAGCCGGCGGGCAACTTCGCGCATGTGCTGGAGGACGCGCATGCGCGCTGCTACCGGCCGTTCCTGGAAACCTGCTACCGCTATCCCCAATTCCGTTTTGCGCTGCATTTCAGCGGCCCGCTGCTCGATTACCTGTTCCGGCAGCATGCCGGGGACATGACGCTGCTCGCGCGCATGGTGGAGCGCGGGCAAGTCGAGCTGTTCGGCGCAGGCGATGCCGAGCCCGTGCTCGCCGCGATCCCGAACCGCGACCGGCTGGGCCAGATCGCCAAGCTCAGCCAAAAGCTCGGCGCACGCTTCGGCCGCGCGCCTCAGGGGGCATGGCTGACCGAGCGCGTGTGGGAAGCCACGGTGGTGCCGGCGCTTGCCGACTGCGGCATCCGCTACGTCACCGTCGATGATTACCACTTCCTCGCGAGCGGCAAGTCTGCAGCGGAGCTCGACGGGTATTTCACCACCGAAGAAGACGGGCGCAGGCTCGACCTGTTCCCCATATCCGAGGCGCTGCGCTACCGCATTCCGTTTGCCCTGGCCGCTGAGACCGCCGCTTATCTCGAAGGCCTCGCGCGCGAGCCGGGGCCCACGGCCGCAATCTATTTCGACGACATCGAAAAATTCGGGATCTGGCCCGAGACCTACGAATGGGTGTACGAAAAGGGCTGGCTGCGCGAGTTCATCGAACGCGTGCTCGGGTCCGGGAAGATTGCCACCCAAACTTTCGGCGAATACCGGGATCGCGCGCGCTCGCGCGGCATCGTCTATCTGCCGACAACCTCCTATATCGAAATGAACGAGTGGACGCTGCCGGCTCCCGCGGCGCACGCCTACGCCGAACTGGCGGAACGCGAGAAGCGCGCCGGCAGCTATGACGTGAGCAAGGCGTTCCTGCGCGGCGGTATCTGGAAGAATTTCATGTCGCGCTATCCCGAGGCGAACTGGATGCACAAGCGCATGCTGGCGCTGTCCGAGCGCCTGGCGCGCCTGCCTTCGACGCAGCGCACCGAGCAGATGTACGCGCTGCTGTATGCGGCGCAGGCAAACGACGCCTATTGGCACGGCTTGTTCGGCGGGCTATATCTGCCGCATCTGCGCCGCGCGGTATATGCGGCACTGCTCGAGCTTGAGCGCACGCTCGACCGGCTCGA
>JADGRR010000577.1 GCA_017880745.1 Burkholderiales bacterium | reverse complement strand
CGCTCCTCTCTTTTCCCTCGCCGACGCCGATATGGAGTCGGTCGATCTTGCTGCGTTCAAGGGCAAGAAAAACGTCGTGTTGTATTTTTATCCCAGAGACGGCACGCCCGGCTGCACGCTGCAAGGAATCGAATTCTCCGATCACGAGGAGGAGTTTGCGCGGCACGATTGCGTGGTTCTCGGTGTTTCCCCGGACGATTGCATCTCCCATGCGGAGGTCCGCGACAAACATGGCCTGTCGGTATGCTTGCTCGCCGACCCGGAAGCGGAGGTGTGCGAGCAATACGGCGTGCGTGAGGTGAAGGAGTGCGACGGGGTGAAGAAGACCTGCATTGTCCGTGCCACGTTCGTCATCGACAAGAAAGGCCGGCTGCGGCATACGCTCCACGGAGTCAACCCGCGCGGACACGCGATGGAAGTATTGCAGCTCGTAAGACAAATCAACAGCGAATGCAGATCGACCAAGACACGGTAGTCTCGCTCGATGTGCAACTGGCCGACGTACACGGCAACCTGATCCAGCAGTCGGCAGAAGCGGTGCAGTACCTGCACGGAGGTTACGACGGCATTTTTCCCCTGGTGGAGGACGCGCTGCACGGCAAGGCACCGGGAGAGCACATCGAAGTGCGCCTTGAGCCGGAAGACGCCTTCGGACAGTACGACGCCGAACTGGTGCAACTGGCGGAGCGCGCGCAGCTCCCGCCGGAGCTGGCGGTCGGCATGCAGGTCGAGCAGGAAGGCGGCCCGGAAAACGAGTTGCTCGTCTATACGGTCACCGACATTGCGGTCGACCAGGTGGTGCTTGACGGCAACCATCCGCTTGCCGGCGTGGCGCTTGTTTTTGCCTGCACTGTCGTCGCGGTGCGTGAGGCGACCGCGGGCGAGATCGAGCGCGGATACGCCGACGGCGATTCGACCGGACCGCTGATTACCGTAGTAGAGTAGCGGCCGATAAGAGCGGCGGGCAGGCAATGGATGGCTTGCCTGGCGTCGACAACAAGACGGCAGCAGGGGTTGCCCAAGGGAGGGAGAATGTCAGGCATGCTCGGAGTCGTCAGCTACGGGCTGGGCACGGTTGTCGGATTCATCGTCGCCGGCATCCTCATTTTCTGGTTTATCCAGGACGTCACCCAGAAGAAGCACGCGGTCCTGCGCAACTATCCGGTCATCGGCCGGCTGCGCTATTTTTTCGAGAAGCAGGGGGAATACTTCCGCCAGTATTTCTTCATGAACGACCGGGAGGAGATGCCCTTCAATCGCTCCGCGCGCTCCTGGGTATACCGCCTGGCCAAGGGCGAGGGCGGCATCATCGGCTTCGGTTCCACCAACAACACCAACGAGCCCGGTTCCATCCTTTTCGTCAATGCACCTTACCCGGTGCTGGAGGAGGATCGGCTGCCCACGCCCTCGCTCACGATCGGCGAGGGTTATGCGCGCCAGCCGTTCGAAGCCAAGTCGATCGTCAATATCAGCGGCATGAGCTTCGGCGCCATTTCCGAGCCGGCGGTGCGCTCGCTGTCGCGCGGCGCCGCCATAGCCGGCTGCTGGATCGACACCGGCGAGGGCGGCTTGAGCCCCTATCACACCGAGGGTGGCTGCGACATCATCATGCAGATCGGCACCGCCAAGTATGGAATTCGCGACCGGGACGGTAACCTGTCGGCGGAACGGGCGAAGGAACTGGCCCAGCACGTCAAGGCGTTCGAGATCAAGCTGTCGCAGGGCGCTAAACCGGGCAAGGGTGGAGTGCTGCCGGCGGCCAAGGTTACCCAGGAGATCGCCAGGATCCGCGGCATTCCGCCGCATCAGGATTCGATCAGTCCCAACCGGCATCGCGACATCGCGAATGTAAATGAACTGCTGGACAAGATCGCCTACATCCGCGACCTCACCGGCAGGCCAGTGGGCGTGAAGACCGCCATCGGCGGCTGGCAGTTTATTAATGAATTATGCGAAGCCGTAAACCGCCGCGGACTGGAATACGCGCCGGATTTCCTCGCTATCGATGGCGGCGAGGGCGGCTCGGGCGCTGCGCCCCAGGCGCTGATGGATCACATGGCCCTGCCCATTGCCGAGGCGCTGCCGCGGGTGGTGGACGCGCTGATCGAATCCGGCTTGCGCCAGCGCGTCCGCGTGATCGCCGCGGGCAAACTTGTCACGTCGGCCAAGGCAGCTTGGGCGCTGTGCGCCGGCGCGGATTTCGTCAACACCGCGCGCGGCTTCATGTTTTCGCTGGGCTGCATCCAGGCGCTCCGGTGCCACCAGAACAGCTGCCCCACCGGTGTCGCCACGCACGACAAACACCTGCAGCGCGGCCTGGTGGTGACGGAGAAATGTCTGCGTGTGGCGCAATATGCCACCGGCATGAACAAGGAGATCGACATGATTGCCCACTCCTGCGGCTGCCGCCAGGCGCGCGAGCTGCGGCGCGAGCACGTGCGTATCGTGCAAAGCGCCGGGCAGAGCGTGGCGTTGAACATTCTTTATCCCTACCCCGAGGCGGGCTCGAAGCGCAGGGCGGCGTAGGCTCGCGCGCGCCAACCACGTCTTCCGTAGGGATAAAAAGCATCCGTGCAGAAACGGTTCCAGTTAGCACAAAACTCGGCGTTGGGGTTTTATCCAAGATCGTCGATCGCGTACGGATGGGTCTTCATCCG
>JADGRR010000576.1 GCA_017880745.1 Burkholderiales bacterium | reverse complement strand
AGCAGGCCGAGACCCTGGGCCGCGACCTGATGATCGTCTTCCATGGCCGTACCAGCCTGCAGGCTGGCGGTACGCGGGCAGGCCGCCTGGTGCACTGGACCGATTCCGATATTCCCCATCTTCAGGAAGAGGCCACCGATTGTCAGTACGCGATCCCGGAACTCGAACAGAATACGGTCCGTTCGCACACTGCTTACAACGCGGCGGCGTTTACGGTGACCGGCTCAACGCCGGAGTTTGCCGAGATTCGCAGCCTCGGAGTCGGCGAAGGCCGCTTCTACGATCAGGATGACATCGGCGAAAGCCGGCGCGTGGCCTTCCTCGGCTCCGATGCGAAGAAACAGCTGTTCGGCAGCCGTCCGTCCGTCGGGCAATTCGTCTACCTCAACGACATACCCTTCACCGTTGTCGGCGTGATGTCGTCCAAGAAACAAAATTCGAGTTACGACGGGTGGGACGTCAACAAAATCTTCATCCCTTTCTCGGCTATGCGGCGCGACTTTCCCGATAAGCCACCGGGCACGCCCGAAACTTTCGACCAGTTGCTGGTCGTCCCGCGCTCCGTTGAACACCACGAAGCCTGCAAGGGAGAGATCCGGCGCGTGTTGGGAAGACTGCACAACTTCGACCCCACTGACAAAGAAGCCTGCCCCATCTGGGACACGATCCAGGAGGCAAAAGCCTTCCGCACCATGACGGATGGCATGAAGTACTTTCTCGGCGCGGTCGGCATCGTAACCTTGTTCCTCGGTGGCCTCGGTGTCATGAACGTGATGCTGGTGGCGGTTCGCGAGCGCACCCGCGAGATCGGAGTCCGCAAAGCGATCGGAGCTCCTGCGCACAGCATTCTGCGGCAGTTCTTCCTGGAAGCGCTCATTGTTGCGCTGATCAGCGGCGGCACGGGGCTGCTCATCGCATTCGGCCTGTGCGCGCTGGTCAACCTGCTGCCGATGCCGGACTTCTTCGCCGGCTTGCTGCCAACCTGGCAGACGGGAACGGTGGCCATGGCGGTTCTCGGAACCATCGCCATCCTGTCCGCGCTGTATCCGGCTCGCCGCGCCGCCGCCATCGATCCCATTGAAGCCTTGCGCCACGAGCCAGGTGGCTAGAGCCGCGTTTTGACAAATTCGTTTTGGGAAGGGCACGGCTTTTAGCCGTGCCGATTAGGGTCTTTAGAAATGCGGGCTTTAGCCCCTGAGGGACGCGCTTTCTGAGCTGAGAAACATTGATGAGAGACACACGAACATGGGCATGATCTACCAGATCCTCAGCGAAGCCTGGATCGCATTGCGCCGCAACCGCACTCGCAGCGCGCTCACCATGCTCGGCATCGTGTGGGGAATTGCCACCGTCACACTGCTGATCGCATACGGTGGCAGCTTCCGCGAAATTCTGGTCAGTGGCTTCGACGCCTTCGGCAAAGGCGCCGTCATCGCCTGGCCGCAGCAGACCAGCGAACAACCCGGCGGCCAACGCGCCGGCAAGAAAGTCGTCCTTGAGCAAGCCGACCTCGACATGATCAAGGAGACCGCCAACTATGTTCGCCACGCGTGTCTCGAAACCGTGCGCCGTCCTGGCATCGCCTACGGCAACCGCATGGTTGGCACAGCGCCCGTGCGCGGCGTCTGTCCGGAATACGGCGATATGCGCAACGAACAACCTTCCGAGGGCCGCTGGATCAACGCTCTCGACGAACTCGAACGGCGCCGCGTCGTGTTCCTCGGCGCGCGCGTACGCGAGCAGTTGTTCGGCGGACGGCCTGCCGTGGGCGAAACGGTCGTCGTTGCAGGAGTGCGTTTTACTGTGATTGGCACCATGGACCGCAAGATCCAACTCAGCAACTACTTCTCCAGCGACGACGAGTCGACGTGGATTCCCTATTCCGCGGCCAGCGATCTTTGGAACGCGAAGTACGCCAACGTGCTGGTGTTTGAACCGATCGCGCCGCAGTTCGAGGCGCGTGCGGAGGCGCAGGTTCTCGCCGCCATCGCCACGCGCCAGAATTTCTCGCCCACCGACAAGAAGGCCATCCAGATGTTTGGCCGCGAAGAGTTCCGGCCCGTCATCAACGGCATCACGATCGGTCTGCAAGTGCTGCTCGTGTTCATCGGAATCCTCACGCTCGGGATCGGCGGCGTCGGCGTGATGAACATCATGCTCGTGTCGGTCGATGAGCGCATTCGGGAAATCGGCTTGCGGCGCGCTCTCGGCGCTCGGAAGTGGCACATCAAAGCCCAATTCCTTGCCGAGACGCTGTTCATCATGCTGCTCGGCGGCGCCATCGGGATCGTGGTGTCCTACCTGGTTGCGGTGGCCGTAGGGACGCTTCCGCTGATGGGCCCGCTGTTCGAAGACGACTCTGGGAAAGCCGACATCCACCTCAGAATCTCATTCTTTACTGTCACGATTTCAACGCTGGTGTTGCTGTTCGTCGGCGTGCTGAGCGCGCTGATTCCGGCGTCACGAGCTGCGAACCTGGATCCCGTCGAGGCCCTGCGATACGAATAATTCCCGGTGGAGCAACGGGCGCCCTCGCCCGTTCCACCGCGAGATCGCCTTCCGCGTTGACGGCATAAGTCTCAACGCGATACCTTGGCGACGTTGGCGCGAGGTGATCCATTGCCCGTCTCTGCCGTTGATTGCGTACAGCCCGCCCTGCA
>JADGRR010000575.1 GCA_017880745.1 Burkholderiales bacterium | reverse complement strand
GCGGTACCTGCCGCTATCGCCCGGCCGCCCGCACCGATCCCGGCTGCCTCCCGTTCCGACGCCCTTGCCAGCGCAGGCTCGCGCCGCGTGGCGGCGGTGCAGCGGACGCTGACGGAATATGGCTACGGCCAGCTGAAACCGACCGGCACCGTCGGCTCCGACACCCAGGCCGCGATCCAGAAATTCGAAAGGGCACGCAAGATCCCGGTAACTGGGCAGATGTCGGATCGGCTGGTGCAGGAACTGGCGGCGATGGTCGGGCATTCGATCGACTAGCCCGGGCCCCGGATCCATCCCGTCACGCGGACGCCCGCCAGCGCGCGTCCCGCAACGAGGGACGGCGATGCAGGCGGAGATCGAGCAGGTCGCGCGCCTTTGCGGCTGCGCCGCTTTTCATCAGCGCAAGCAGCAGCATGTCCTCGATCATTTCGCGCTGCGCGTGACTGCCGCCGATACGCACCACGTCGGCGGAGACCGGTTCGAGTATCCTCGCGCAGTCCCGAAAGTTCTGTTCGGCGAAAGCGCGCGCCGCGCGGCATATTTCCGGCACGACGGTGCCTGCCGGCAGCTTGCCGCTGGCGCGCCGGGCGTCGAGATCGGCCATCCGCTGATCCAGCGCGCTCCAGTTTCCGCTCATCGCAGCCAACATCGCCATGTGAACGTCAATGAACGAATTGCCCGCCTTGGGAAATCGTCGCTCCGAATAATCGACAAGTTCGCCCCAGGCGTCCGCCGGCACCGGATGGCCGGACGCGTGCAGCCGCCACAGCAGCGAAACGCCATCGGTCATGGCATTGAGGGGTGCTGCGTGGGTGACCTTGGGCTGAATGCGCTCCAGGTAGATGGCGCCCGCCTTGTCGGTGGCGCCTTGCTCCAATGCCAGCAACGCCTCGTGCCAGGCGACGTGGCCGTACATCAATCCGGAGCGGTGATAGATCGGAAGCCAGCCGGCGATCAGCTGCTCGGCTTCCGCAGTCGAGCCGTCTTCGAACATCGCGTGGGCCAAGGCATGGAGCGCGTGTGCGTTCTCGCGCCTCAGGCTGAACGCACGTTCGGTAATGCGACGGCCGAGAGTGACATTGCCGTTTTCGGTATGCGACCAGCCGAGATAGGTCAGGAACCACCAATCGTTGCCATAATTCCTCGCGTGGCGCTCGCACAAGCCGACACGCGCGGAGTCGTGGTCCTGCATCCCGGAAAAAGCGAACAGGCCGAAAGCGCCGAGCGGTAGCGACATCATCAGCGCATCGCGGGGCCAGTTCTCGAGATGGGCGAGGGTGTGTTCCAGCGCCCGTGCGGGTTGGCCTTCCGTGGTCAGCGCCAGTATCTCGACATGGCTTTTTTCACGCGCGGTGGCGTTGCGCGCGGCGAGCCTGCGCGCGACAGCGGCTTTTTCCTGGGCTGCCGGCAACTCGGCATAGATCAAATGCTGACGCGAGCGGGCGGCATGGGCCAATGCGAAGTCAGGGTCCTGTTCGATCGCCAGATCGAATGCTTCCGAGGCTCCGGGCCAGGCCGACAGCATCAATTCGATGCCCTGCCGGTAGGCGCGGGCGGCGGCCTCGCTCTGCGTCGAAATGGGCAATCCATAAAGGTCTTCAAAAGCCATGGAATCGCTCCGTGGAACGCGCCGACATATCCGCGAGCCTATCGCCTGACACATGCGATTGAAATACAGTCGGTTGCGGCCTATCGGCGCCGCCGCCGGACTGATGGGGGCGGCTCTTCAGACCTGGGGTCGCGCAGCGATGAGCGCTCTTGCGACATTGTCCGGTGGACGCGTTGCCTGCGCCGATGGCGTGACGAGGATCGGCAAGCCTTTGCCGCCATGAATTCGGACCAGCGGTGATGGAGTTCTTCCGCGGCCGTCTCGCCATCCCTGTGGAATGGTGCTCGGCAAAGGGACGAATCAGCTAGGTTCGGTTGCCTAAGGAGCGGCCCCGGTCAGAGCAGCGCCCATGAACATCCCGCCAGAGCCCACTGATCTAGAGGAAATCACCAGGTTTCTGCACAGGTTTGCGGACTTGATGTCGAACGGCTCCAACGCAGAAAATTTGCTCCGCGCGGCAAGGCTTCTGGAAGCGAACGTGAAGCGTGCAAGCGAGGCGGAAAGCTTGCTTCGACAAGAAAGGTCGAACTGCGCCGGTCTCGAAAGCGGAATTGCCGTTCTCAAGGCGCAACTAGCGACCATTCAAGGTGGCCTGTCTGAGCGCACCCACGTTCTTGTACCGGTCGCGATATTGCGGCTGGCGGCGTCGCAGTTCGAATCGCTTGCCGGTGCATTCGAGAAATCCGGCAACATTGTCTCGCGAGCCATGTGCGAGGCCAGTGCGTCCACGTTGGCCCGCGTTTTCGAGGCCGATGCACCAAGCGCCCCCCCGGCCATCGCGCGTGGCGGTGCTGCGAGGTAGCGGCCAAAGGTGCTGGTGCGCCCGGCAGGCCTCGATTACCCCCTGGTCCCGGCAGTCTCATTGCAATGCGGTGTAACATTCGACGCGCGCAAGGGAACAAGTGATCCGGATAACAGTTGCTCAGCGACGAAGCCGGAGTTTGACCTTTGATTTGGACGCCGCCGGAAGTCTGGTTTTACCGCGGTGTATTTGAAACGACGCAGGTTCTCAAAGCGAAAAGACTTTAAGATCAGGGAAGAATAAGCCATTG
>JADGRR010000076.1 GCA_017880745.1 Burkholderiales bacterium | reverse complement strand
CGGCCGGTGCGAGAGATAGATGACGTACAGGGGTCCGCCTGCGCCGAACAGGGCACCGATGGCGCCGCCCGAAAAACCGGCCAGATACGCCCAGTGCCGGCTCACTTCGGTCGCTCCGGGCCGCGAAAGCAAAGCGTAGGCGGCGTAGAGCACTACAAACAGTCCGAGCGCCAGCATGGCTTCGGTCCGGGGCAGGTTGACCAGCACAGTAACGCCGGTCGCGGTGCCGACCACGATGAAGGGCACCATGCGCAAGATTTCGGCTTTCACCGCATCCTTGGGCTTCTGCAGTCCTATGCGCAGCGCGCTGGCGAAATCCACCAGCGAGAATACCGCAAGCGCGAACGGCAGCGGCACAAAGTGGGTCGCGAGCGGAATCGTGACCAGCGCCGAGCCGAAGCCGGTCAGGCCGAAGATCAGCGAGCCGAGGAAGGCAATCGAAGCAATTGAAGGCAGGAGCCAAAGATCATAAGGCATCGACAAGCCCGCGCTCAGCGGACCGCAGGCGCGGCTAGCGCCCGCGCCAGCACCTGCGCGACATGCACTGCCTCGCGTGGCGCTGCGGCGGGAGCCTCGCCGGTTCTCAGGCCATCGTGAATCTGATGGCGGCAGCTGGTCCCGTCGGCGACGAGCAGTGTGTCCGCGCCGGCCTTGCGCAGCGCCGGCAGCAGCGCTGCTTCGGCCATTTTCATCGAAACGTCGTAGTGATCCGCCTCGTAGCCGAAAGCGCCGGCCATGCCGCAACAGCTTGACTCCACCGTCTCCACTTTCAGTTCCGGAACCAGGCCGAGCACCTGCGCCACCTGCGACATCGCGCCAAAGGCTTTCTGGTGGCAATGGCCGTGCAGCAGCGCTTTTTTCTGCGGCAGGGGATTGAGCTTGAGCTTCAATCTGCCGGCCGCGTGCTCGGCGGCGAGGAATTCCTCGAACAACACCGCCCGTGCGGCGAGCGCTTCGGTCGGGGCGCCGGGCAGCATCGACTTGAACTCGTCGCGCAGGGTGTAGAGGCACGAAGGCTCCAACCCGATGATGGGCAGGCCGCGCTCGACGTAAGGCTGAAGCGCTTCGAGGGTGCGCCGCGCCTCGGCCCTTGCCTCGTCCACCAGGCCGCTGGCGAGGAAAGTGCGGCCGCAGCACAGCGGGCGCTCGCTGTCGGCCGCGCGCGCAAGGTGCACGCGATAGCCCGCCGCCTCGAGTACCTTCAGCGCCGCGCGCGCGTTGTCGGGCTCGAAGTAATTGTTGAAGGTATCGACCAGCAGCACCACCTCGCGCGCCGCTTGCGCCCCGCGCGGCGCCGCAATCGGGTCCAGATGGAACGCATAGCCGCGCCACTTGGGCAAGGAGCGTTTTGCGGACAGGCCCAGCAGCGATTCACTAAGGGCAGCCAGGCCGGGAACGGCGTCGCGCAGGTTGGCGAGCCAGTGCAGTCGCGCGGCCCAAGGCGCGTAGCGCGGCAGCCAGGCGATCAACCTGTCCTTGAGCGGGAGGCCGTGGCGCTTATGGTAGTGATGCAGAAACTCGATTTTCATCTTCGCCATGTCGACGCCGGTGGGGCATTCGCGCTTGCAGCCCTTGCAGCTCACGCACAAATCCATGGCCTCGCGCATCGCCTCCGAAGTGAATGCGTCGGCGCCCAACTGTCCGGAGAGGGCGAGGCGCAAGGTATTGGCGCGGCCGCGGGTGAGGTCGCGCTCGTTGCCGGTGGCGCGGTAGGACGGGCACATGGTGCCGGCGTCGAACTTGCGGCAATGGCCGTTGTTATTGCACATCTCCACCGCCGCGGCGAGGCCCGTGCTCGCAGCGCCGGGCGCATCCCACTCGCTCCAGTCGAGCGCCGTATCGATCTTCTGCGCGGCGTAACCGGGCTTGAAGCGGAACAGCGACCGGTCATCCTGCTTCGACGGGTGCACGATCTTGCCCGGGTTCATCAGCCCCTTCGGATCGAACAGGGCCTTGATTTCCTCAAGCGCGCGCACGAGGCGCGAGCCGATGATGGGTTCGATCCATTCCGAGCGCGCGAGACCGTCGCCGTGCTCGCCGGAATAGGCTGCCCCCTTGTACTTGCGCACCAGCTCGCAGGCCTCCTCGGCGATGGCGCGCATCTGCTTTGCGCCGCCCGCGCGCATGTCGAGCACCGGCCGCACGTGCAGCGTGCCCACCGAGGCGTGCGCATACCAGGTGCCGCGCGTGCCGTGCTTGGCGAACACCTGCGTCAGCTTGTCGGTGTATTCGGCGAGATCCTCCAGGGGCACGGCACAGTCCTCGATGAAGGACACCGGCTTGCCGTCGCCTTTCATCGACATCATGATATTCAGGCCGGCCTTCCTCACTTCCCACACGTTCTTTTGCAGCGCCGCGTCGGTGATCTCGACCACTCCGCCGGGCAGGCCAAGGTCGCCCATCAATTCGACCAGTTGTTTCAGCTTGCGTACCTGCTCATCTTTGTCTTCGCCCGCGAATTCCACCAGCAGGATGGCGTCCGGATCGCCGCTGACAAATTTCTCCACGATGGGACGAAACGCGGCGTTGCCGCGCGCGAGCGCTATCATGGTGTGATCGACCAGCTCCACCGCCGTGGGCCCGAGCTTGACGATATGCTGCGGCGCCTGCATCGAGCGGTAGAAGGTCGGGAAGTGGCACACGCCCAGGGCCTTGTATTTGGGCAGCGGCGCAAGATCGAGATGGACGCGCTTCGAGTAGGCGAGCGTGCCCTCGGAGCCGACCAGCAAATGCGCGAGGTTGTGCGCCCGGTGCGGTTGCACCATGTCGATGTTGTAACCCTGCACGCGCCGGAGCACGGTGGGCCAGCGTGCCGCGATCTCGTCCTTTTCGCGGCCGACGACGGCGTGGACCCTGGCGATCAGCTGCCGATAGCCCACGGAGCCCGCCTCGAGCTGGTTGCTCGGACCGAAATGAAACTCCGAACCGTCGACGAGCAGCGCATCGATGCCGCGCACGTTGTGCACCATATTGCCGTAACGTATCGAGCGCGAGCCGCAGGAGTTGTTGCCGGCCATGCCGCCCAGCGTGGCCTGCGCGCTCGTCGAAACGTCCACCGGAAACCACAACCCGTGCGGCCTCAGGAATGCGTTCAACTGATCGAGCACCAGACCCGGCTGCACGATGGCCGTGCGCGCTTCCTTGTCAAAGGCGGTGACCCGGTTAAGATACTTGGAATTGTCCAAGACCAGCGCCGCGCCCACGGTCTGGCCGCATTGCGAAGTGCCCGCCCCGCGCTGCAGGATGGGCACGCCTTCCTCCGCCGCGATCTGCATGGCGATGCGCGCGTCGGCGTCGGTCTTCGGCACCACCACGCCCACCGGCTCGATCTGGTAGATGGACGCATCGGTGGAGTAACGCCCGCGGCTCGCCGCATCGAACAACACCTCGCCCTGCAACTCGCGGCGCAGGCGCGCGGCGAGCGCACTGTCGCCCATGCGCGGATGCAGCGTGACGACTTGCTTGGGTGCTCGATCCATGGGAACTTGAACGCGGATGAATTGTGCTATTTACGCGACCGCAGTTTCCGCCTGGCGCATGGCATCGAGCAGGGCCGCGGGCTCTTGCGCGCCGGACACGGCCACTTTGCCGTTGAAAATGAAGAACGGAACGCCCTGCACGCCGATGGCGCGGGCGCGCCGGTCTTCTTCCTCCACCGTCTGGCGCGACTGCGGATCGGCGAGGCATTTCTCTACCGCCGCTCGGTCCAGGCCGGCAGAGGTGGCGATGGCGACCAGGTTTTCGGTTTGGGTCAGATCGACGCCGTCGATGAAGTAAGCGTGCATCAAGGTTTCCGTCACCTGATCCTGCAATCCGGCGCTGCCGGCCAGCCCGATCAGGCTGTGGGCGGCAAGCGTATTGGGCTGGCGCGCGATCCTGTCGAATGCGAAGGGAATGCCGGCTTCGGCGCCCACCCCGGCCACGCGCGAATAAATGTCCTTGGCGCGGGAGGCGCCGAATTTTTGCGTTACGTACTCCTGCCGGCTCATGCCGGCAGCGGGCATGTCAGGGTTGAGCTGGAACGGCCGCCAGGTGACGGTGGGCTTTTCGGCTCCAGGGTTCTCGCGCGCATATAACTCCAGCGCCGCTTCGATGCGGCGCTTGCCGATATAGCACCAGGGGCAGACCACGTCGGAAATGATATCTATATTAAGCGCCATGTCTCGTCCTTATTAGCGTGCGCCATGCGCACGAATCCGATAGGCAGTGTTACGCATAAGACAATGCGTGCGCACGGCGCACGCTACATTATTTCCGTACTTTGTTTCGACAGCGCTTCCATCACCACCACCATCTTGTTGCCGAGGTGGTTGCGCAACAGTGCCTGCAGCTTGACGCTGTCGCGCCGCATGAGCGCGTTGAGGATTTCCTCGTGCTCGGCCACTGCCGCGTCCCAGCGCTCGCGCGAAAGATTGGCCATGTAACGCGCGCGGCGCACGTGGCCGTTGAGCGCGCGGTAAGTATTGGCGAGCGTGACGTTGCCGGTGCACTCGACCAGGCGCAGGTGGATCTGCTGGTTGTAGCGGAAATATTCCGCCAGCTCGCCGCGCGCGTGGTGCACCAGCATCTGGTAGTGCAGGGCGCGGATTTCGGCGATGTCCGCATCGCTGGCGTTAGCGCAGGCGAGTTCGCCCGCAAGCCCTTCGAGCGCGCCCATCACCACGAACATCTCGCGCACGGCTACGGCTGTGATCGGCGTAACAATCGCGCCGCGGTTGGGCACGAGTTCGACCAGACCCTCGGAGGCCAGATATTTGATCGCTTCGCGCACCGGAGTGCGCGAATGGCGCAGGCGCTCGCACAACACGCGCTCGTTCAGCTTGGTGCCCGGCGCGAGCTCGCCCTGGACGATCATGTCGCGCAGGCGCTCGATCACTTCGGAGGCAAGCAGGCGCGGCTCGGCCGCGGCCTCCGCAGGGCCGCGCACATCAGGGGTTTCCAGAGTCTGTTCCATAGTCAGAAATTGGTTTGTATGCATAATACGCGATCGGACCTGGAATGGCAATGAACTCTTAATATATGATAAACAGTATATTACGATATTACTTGACTGGCGAATCAGCCGTGTGATCAAATTGCATACAAAGTATCACCTGACGCAATTGCGGCCCGAAGCGTCCTTTCAGTTCACGAGGAGCACCACCATGGCATTCAGAAGCGGTCGCCATTTTCTGCAAATTCCCGGCCCTACCAACGTGCCGGACCGCGTGCTGCGTGCGATCGACTGTCCCACCATGGACCACCGCGGACCCGAGTTCGGCCACCTGGGCATGGAAATAATCGAAGACCTCAGATACGTATTTCAGACGCAGCAGCCGGTGGTGATCTATCCGGCCTCGGGCACCGGCGCCTGGGAAGCGGCTCTGGTCAACACGCTCTCGCCCGGCGACCGCGTGCTAATGGTCGAGACCGGACATTTCGCGAGCCTGTGGCGGAAGATGGCGGTCAAGTTCGGCGTTGAGGTCGAGTTGATCGCGACCGACTGGCGCCACGGCGCCGACCCCGCGGCGATCGAAGCCAGGCTGAGGGAAGACAAGGCACACGCCATCAAGGCGGTGTGCGTGGTGCACAACGAAACCTCCACCGGCGTCACTAGCCGGATTCCGCTGATCCGCGGCGCCCTCGATGCGGCCAGCCATCCGGCGCTGTTCATGGTCGATACCATTTCCTCGCTCGCGTCGATTGATTACCGCCACGATGAATGGGGCGTGGACGTGACCGTGGCCGGATCGCAGAAAGGCCTGATGCTGCCACCCGGCCTGTCGTTCAACGCAGTCAGCGAAAAAGCGCGCAGGGCGGGGGAGAAGTCCAAGCTGCCCAAGTCCTACTGGGACTGGAAGGAAATGATCGCCGCCAACAAGACCGGCTATTTTCCGTACACGCCCGCCACCAATCTGCTCTATGGCCTGCGCGAGGCAATACAGATGCTGAAGGACGAAGGTTTGCACGGCGTGTTCGCACGCCACGCGCGCCATGCCGAGGCGACGCGGCGCGCGGTGCGCGCCTGGGGCCTGGAAATCCTCTGCGCCAACCCGGAGGAATACAGCAACACGCTCACCGCGGTGATGATGCCCGCCGGGCACGACGCCGATGCGCTGCGCAGGACCATACTGGACGCCTATGACATGTCGCTCGGCACCGGCCTCGGCCGGCTCGCGGGCAAAGTATTCCGCATCGGGCATCTGGGCGACTTCAACGACCTTAGCCTGGCCGGCACGCTTGCCGGCGTCGAGATGGGTCTTGCGCTCGCCGGCGTGCCACACCAGCAGGGCGGGGCGCAGGCGGCGATGCAATACCTGATCGAATGCCAGCGCGAGCCGGCAAAGCAGCGCGTCGCGGCCTGAGCGCCCAATAGGATCCGGCTTTCCGGGCGCCACCGTGGCACTTCGATCGGTTTTGGCTTCATCCGCGACCCTCGATTTGATACGGATAGTTTGTATGCATACCAAATCGGGGGTCCAATACGATCGTCGCATTGAGGTAGTGCCTGCTACAGCGTCGGTGGCCTGTTGGAGACCTGAATGGACCAAGTTTTTTGTACGGATAAAAACCATCCGTACAAAAAACTCGGTCTTTGATAAAAGCATTTGAGTAGCGTAGTGTGCGCACGTCGCGCGCTACTGGCATGATTGCACGACAAGCCGCACGGCCACGCACCTGGCGGCACCTTGAACGCAACGCCCTTACCAGAGGAGAAACACCATGCCGAACATTTCCAGAAGACTTGGTTCTATCGCCAGCGCGCTTGGCATCCTCGCACTCGGCGCGGCCCCGGCATTCGCGTGGGAGCCAACCAAGCCGGTCGAAATCGTCGTGGCCGCAGGCGCCGGCGGGGCTTCCGACCAGATGGCGAGGATGATGCAGGCTGCCATCCAGAAGAACAACCTGATGAAGCAGCCGATGGTCGTCTCGCTCAAGGGCGGCGCGTCGGGCGCGGAGGCGCTCATGTACATGAAGGGCGACGCCGGCGACCCGCACAAGGTGTTGATCGCCTATTCGCTGATCTACATGCTGCCGCTGTCGGCCAAAATCCCATTCAACTGGCGCGACCTCACGCCGGTTTCCGTCATCGCGCTCGATCAGTTCGTGCTGTGGACGAATACGCAGCATCCCTACAAGACGGTGAAGGAATTCGCGGACGCGGCCAGGCAAGCCAATCCCCCGTTCAAGATGGGCGGCACCGGCTCCAAACGCGAGGACCATGTGCTCACCGTCTTCCTCGAGAAGAAGACCGGCGCCAAGTTCGCCTACCTCCCCTACAAGTCGGGCGGCGAGGCAGCCTCGCAACTGGTCGGCGACCACACCCAGTCGAACGTCAACAACCCGTCGGAGAATCTTGAAGTCTGGCGCGCCGGCCAGGTGCGCGCGCTGTGCGTGTTCGACAAGGAGCGCATACAGTACAAGGCCAAAGTCGCCGGCACCATGTCCTGGAACGACATCCCGACCTGCAAGGAGCAGGGGGTCGACGTGCAGTACCTGATGCTGCGCGCCATGTTCCTGCCGGGCAAGGTGACGCCGGAGCAGACCGCGTTCTACATCGACCTGTTCAAGAAGGTGACGCAGACCACGGAGTACAAGGACTATATGGAGAAGCAAGCCTTGAAGCCGGTCTTCCTGACCGGCAAGGACATGCTGAAGTTCCTGGAAGAGGATGATGCGCTCAACAAAAACCTGATGACCGAAGCGGGTTTCGTCGCCAACTAGGTTTGAGGAGTTGGAAACTTTGTCGATGGCGGCTGTTTCGGAATTGCCGAAACAGCCGTCGATCCAGGGGAGCATGGGGTATGCGCCCCGAAGGTCTCGATCCCCCATGAGGGGAAAGTCCCCCACCTCTTCGGGTGGTCCCGACCTTCGGTCTCCCACACCTCTTCGGGTGGTCCGGACCTTCGGTCTCCCACCTTGGGGGATATCCCCTCATAGTGCAGTGAATCCTGCCTCCCTCTCCCCGGCCCGCGGCTGGAAAGCCAGCCTGGTCCCCGCCATTTCTGAGCAGACCCATGTCCAAACTTGAAGACGAAATCGTCGTCGATGACCCGACCGCGCCGTCGGAAGACTCGCCCCCGGTAAGCAACACACGCCGCGTCGAGGTCGTCGCCCTGTTGCTGCTGCTCTCGCTCGCCGTGCTGCTGGCGTGGGACAACCGGCGCACCGGCATGTCCTGGGATTCCACCGGCCCTCAAGCCGGCTACTTCCCGTTCTACCTCTCGGTGATCCTCGCCGCCGCCTGCCTTTGGGGCCTCGGCAAGGAGTTCCTGACACGACGCCAAGCGAGCGAAACCTTCGTCACGCGCGACCAGCTGCGTCGCGTGCTGCAGGTGTTCGTCCCGACCCTGCTGTTCTGCCTCGCGATGCAATGGCTGGGACTGTACGTCGCGAGCTTCCTGCTGATTGCAGGCTTCATGGTATTCGTCGGACGCATCGCGGCATGGAAATCGCTCGCCACGGCCTTTCTGTTCTCGGTCATCATGTTCGCCACGTTCCAGATTGCGTTCGACGTCATCATGCCGAAAGGGCCGCTCGAAGCCCTGTTCGGTTACTAAGGCGGCGCGCGATGGAAGCTTTCGGACTCCTCCTCTACGGCTTCAGCGTGCTGCTGACCTGGAAGACGCTCGCGCTGATGATGGTCGGCCTGGTGCTCGGCATTTTCGTCGGCGTGCTGCCGGGCCTCGGCGGCCCGAACGGCGTCGCGATCCTGTTGCCGCTCACCTTCACCATGGATCCGACTTCGGCCATCGTGATGCTCTCCTGCATCTATTGGGGCGCGCTGTTCGGCGGCGCGATCACCTCGATCCTGTTCAACATTCCCGGCGAGGCCTGGTCGGTGGCAACCACCTTCGACGGCTATCCGATGGCGCAGCAGGGCCGGGCAGCGGAAGCGCTGACCGCAGCCTTCACTTCGTCCTTCATCGGCTCGCTGGTCGCGGTGCTGTTGATTACCTTCCTTGCGCCCGGCATCGCCTCGTTTGCGTTGAAATTCGGACCGCCGGAATTTTTCGCGGTCTACCTGCTCACCTTCTGCTCCTTCGTCGGGCTCGGACGCGAAGAAAAGTACAAGACCCTGATCTCCATGTCGCTCGGCCTGCTGCTTGCCGGCGTCGGCATGGACACCGTCTCCGGCCAACTGCGCATGACCTTCGGCTCGAACGATCTGCTGCGCGGCATCAACTTCCTGGTCGCGGTCATCGGCCTGTTCGGCATCAGCGAAATCCTGCTGACCATGGAAGAGCGGCTCGCGCTGCGCGGCCATGCCGCCAAGATCAGCCTGCGCGTGGTACTGAAGGTCTGGAAAGGGCTGCCGCAATATTGGGTGACGCTGCTGCGTTCCTCCGCAATCGGATGCTGGCTCGGCATCACGCCGGGCGGGGCGATCGCCGCTTCCTTCATGAGCTACAACCTCGCCAAGCGTTTCTCCAAGGACAAGGATTCGTTCGGAAAGGGCCGCATCGAAGGCGTGTTCGCGCCGGAGACCGCGGCGCATGCGTCCGGCACGGCGGCGCTACTGCCCATGCTCGCGCTCGGCATTCCGGGCTCGGGCACGGCGGCGATCCTGCTCGGCGGCCTGATGGTCTGGGGGCTCAACCCCGGCCCGCTGCTGTTCGTCGAGCATAAGGAATTCGTCTGGGGACTGATCGCGTCGATGTATCTGGGTAATGTGGTCGGCCTCGTCCTGGTGCTCACCACCGTGC
>JADGRR010000574.1 GCA_017880745.1 Burkholderiales bacterium | reverse complement strand
CTACTTGAGCTTTTCTTGGTGATGAACCCGAGTAGCTCTTGTGGGAGCGAGCTTGCTCGCGATATCCGACGCGCAATCGCGAGCAAGCTCGCTCCTACAAGGCGCTGAGACTATGATTGTATTTTCCACAGAAAACAGGCTTAAGTAAGTGCCATTCCGGTCTGCGCCGGTGTGCGCCAAAAAGCCTTTATACTTATGCCCGGCTCCGCGCCAGCGACCCGCAAAATTCCCGTGTTCCCTGAGGACAACAGCGCCTTGACCAAACGATCCAGTCTTACCTACGAACAACTGCTCGCCTGCGGGCGCGGGGAGATGTTCGGCGCCGGCAACGCGCAGTTGCCCCTGCCGCCGATGCTGATGTTCGACCGCATCATCTACATCAGCGACAAGGGCGGGCCCTACGGTAAGGGCGAGATCGTCGCCGAGCTCGACCTGCGCCCGGAACTCTGGTTCTTCGCCTGCCATTTCCAGGGCGACCCGGTGATGCCGGGCTGTCTTGGGCTGGATGCGATGTGGCAGCTGATCGGCTTCTACCTGGGTTGGATGGGAGGCAAAGGGCGCGGACGCGCGCTCGGCTGCGGCGAAGTCAAGTTCAGCGGCCAGGTGTTGCCGAGCGCAAAGAAACTTACTTACCGCATCAGCATGAAGCGCGTGATCCTGCGCAAGCTGGTGATGGGTATCGCCGACGCGGTGATGGAGGTCGACGGTCGCGATATCTATGCAGGCAAGGACCTGCAGGTGGGCTTGTTCACCTCCACCGACGGATTCTGAGGATAGCGCCATGCGCCGCGTCGTCGTCACCGGAATGGGCATCGTCTCCAGCATCGGCACCAACAAGTGCGAGGTGCTGGCCTCGCTGCGCGACGGCCGCAGCGGCATCGAATTCTCCCAGGAATACCAGGCACTGGGGTTTCGCTCGCAGGTGCACGGCCCGATCCGGGTGAAGCGCGAGGAACTGATCGAGCGCAAGCTCGCGCGCTTCATGGGCGATGCCGCGGCATTCAACTATCTCGCAATGGTGGAGGCGATCGCCGACTCCGGCCTGCCGGAGAGCGTGGTATCGCATGAGCGCAGCGGGCTGATCGTCGGCTCTGGCGGCGGTTCGCCGCAGAACCAGGTCGAGGCCGCCGATCTGCTGCGCACCAAGGGCCTGAGGCGGGTCGGACCCTACATGGTGTCGCGCGCGATGTCGAGCACCACCTCCGCCTGCCTCGCGACGCCGTTCCACATCAGGGGCGTGAACTACTCGATCAGTTCCGCCTGCTCCACCAGCGCGCACTGCATCGGCAATGCGTTCGAGCTGATCCAGTGGGGCAAGCAGGACGTCATTTTCGCCGGCGGCGGCGAAGAGGTGCATCCGTACATGACCGTGCTGTTCGATGCCATGGGGGCGCTGTCGTCGAAGTACAACGACACCCCGACCAAGGCTTCGCGCGCCTACGATGCCGAGCGCGACGGCTTCGTGATTTCGGGCGGCGGCGGTGTGGTGGTGCTGGAGGAACTGGAACATGCGCGCGCGCGCGGCGCCAGGATTTACGCCGAACTCGTCGGTTACGGCGCAACTTCCGACGGCTACGACATGGTGCAGCCCTCGGGCGAGGGCGCGGTGCGCTGCATGCGCCTGGCGCTCTCAGGCGTCGATACGCCGGTGGACTATCTGAATACTCACGGCACCAGCACGCCGATCGGCGACACCAAGGAGCTTGAAGCGGTGCGCGCGGTGTTCGCTGACAAGCTGCCGCTGATCAGCTCGACCAAGTCGCTGACCGGGCACGCGCTGGGCGCGGCCGGCGTGAACGAGGCGATCTATTCGCTGCTGATGCTGGAGCACGACTTCGCCTGCGCTTCGGCCAACATCGAGGTGCTCGACCCCGCGGCCGAGGGGATGCCGATCGTGCGCGAGCGCGTCGACCATGCCGGCCTCAACACCGTGATGTCGAACAGCTTCGGTTTCGGCGGCACCAATGCCTGCCTCGTGTTTCGCCGCCTGACCGGCTGAGCCTATGAGCGAGGCCGCCGCAACGGTGCGGCTGTTCTTCGCGCTGTGGCCCGGGACCGATCTGCAGGCAAAGCTGGCGGCCTGGGCCAAACAGGCGGCAGGCAGGGGCAGGGCGATGCGGCGCGAGAACCTGCATCTCACCCTGGCCTTTCTCGGCGCCACCGAGGCCGCTCTCGTCCCGGACCTGATTGCGCTCGCGGCTGGCGTGCGCTTCGCCCCGATCCGGCTGCCGCTCGACCGCGTCGGCTACTGGAAGCACAACCGCATCATCTGGTGCGGCGCGGGCGAGGAACCGCAGCCGCTCGCCGCTCTGGTCGGGGACTTGCGCGCGCGGCTGGATGCGGCGGGGATACGCTACGACCCCAAACCCTTCGTCTCGCACGTGACACTGGTGCGCGATGCCGCCAGCCTTCCCGATGCGCCCGCCTGGATTCCGCTCGTCTGGGCGGCGCGGGATTTCGTGCTGGTGAGTTCGACGCGCGTCGAGGGCCGCGTCACATATCAGGTGTTGCAGCGCTTTCCTGCACAGGCAGGCTGACCGGGGGCCGCGTCAGCTAGTACGATGACAGCTTAGTTGCGAAACAAATTGGCGAGCAACCTACATGTCTGGCACACCATCGCGTAGGAGCGAGCTTGCTCGCGAACTGTGTTGTTCGCGAGCAAGCTCG
>JADGRR010000573.1 GCA_017880745.1 Burkholderiales bacterium | reverse complement strand
ATTTCCCCTGTTGGTGCTTCGCGCCCAGAATTGCAGGCGAGGAATGCGCCACGTGCGTCGCTCATCCCGCCTGGTGGCTCGGCACCGCGGGCTTGTCGCCCGGTGCAGGCGTCTGTACGCGCGATCCATGCCGGTTGGCGTACACCCAGGTGTATTCCGCGCCGAACAGGAAAATCTGCGCGGAGTAGTAGACCCATGCGATCAGCACCACGAGCGAGCCCGCCGCACCGAATCCGGACGCCAGGCTGCTTTTGCCCAGATACAAGCCGATCAGCACTTTTCCGATGGTAAACAGCAGCGCCGTCACCGCGGCACCGGTCCAGACGTCGCGCCAGGGGACGTTTGCGCGCGGCATGATTTTGTAGATCATCGCAAAAAGCAGTGTGAAGATGCCGAACGAGACCGCGAAGTTGAGGATCTCGAGGAGCACATCCCAGCCTTGGAACCAGCCGCCCCACCACTTGCCCAAGGCCGCGAGCGCCGCGCTCACGACGAGCGATACGGTCAGCATAAAGCCCAGGCCGAGCACGAGCCCGAACGACAGTAGACGCGTGCGCAACAAGTGCCAGATGCCCGACTCCTCCTTCGGCGCCGGCACGCGCCAGATACGGTCCAGCGCGCTTTGCAGCTCTCCGAAGATTGCGGTCGCGCCGAGCAGCAAGATGGCGATGCCGACAATGGTCGCGACCACGCCCTTGGTCGGTTCGCGCGCGGCTTTGAGCATTCCTTCCACAGCGACCGCGCCTTCCTCACCCATTATTCCGCGCAACTGCGCGACGATCTCTCCTTGCGCCGCTTCCTGCCCGAACACCATTCCCGCCACCGCGATCACGATGATGAGCAGCGGAGCGAGCGAGAAAAGCGTGTAGTAGGAAAGAGCGGCGCCCATGCTCGGGGCGTAGTCATCCACCCAGGCTTTGACGGCCGCCTTGATCATCTGCCATTGTTGGCTTAGCCAGTTTCCCTGCGGCAGCGCCGCCCACGGCTCCACGGCCGCCTGCTTCTGCGCAGCGCTCTCCGGCTTCGGTATGACGAGCGGAAACGCGCGTTGGTTTCGCTTAAGAGCCGCCGTGGCGGCGCCGAGCGCGCCGAGCAATGGCAGCAACATCTGGGCTGTTTTCAGCACGCTCATAAGGTTTCCGTCAGCCGCGGGGCGGGAGGACCGCGCTCGCGGCATCGCGCTGCGCCTCACGGCAAAGTACGCCGCGGCCGCGGCGGCGGCGGCGGTGACCAGCCCGCCGATCAGGTAGGGCGACGTCGCCAGACGGCGCCCCTTTAACTTCAACGCCTGACCCTGCGCAACGATGCTCGCCGTGGAGGCGGCAACGCGCGCCTCTGCAAGTTCTAATTCCGCCTGTGCGTTACTCATGGCTCGGTCTACACGGACTTCAAGCCGAGCTGGCGCCGCGTTGCACTAAACAGGAGATCCTTGCTGCGCTTGATGGCGAGGAACACGAGGCCGCCGGCACCCGCGAAACTCAGCAGCGCGGCAATCAACAGCGACCAAGCCCAGCCGAGGATATCGTTTTCCACCAAGGCTGCGACTGCGCAGGCGACCAGCGCAAGCCATCCGGTAATCAACAGAACGGCCGCGCCGACACCGAATCCGAGCATCAGCGCGAGTCCGATGCCGGCCTTCTTACCTTCCAGGACGACGAGGTCGAGGAAATTGTCCAGCCAGCCGCGCATCGAATCGATGAGCGAGTGGATGGCCGCAGCAGTCGACGGCGGCGAAGCGTTGGAGTGCTCGGGTGATCTGTCCATGGTCGACTCGCTAGGTACCGAGCCCACCAATCGAAGCCCGATGTCGCGATTCAAAGGTTACGCAGAGAGCCAACGACGGTCTGTGCGTTAGCGTACGGAGACAAACTCATGCTTGCAAAATTGTCGCCTGGTACCCCGCGCGCTTAAGTGGATATGCTGGCTCAGGCTTGCGCTGGTGCCAAAGATTAAATTGTTTGTCATCTTTTTCGACTGGAACCGGATGCGCGGTCCGATCTCGAGCGGCGTGCGTGCGAGTGACCACCGAGCCTCCAATCGCTACTGTGCCACCTGCCGCCTCAATCTTCGCGCGCAGCGCGCGAAACCGGCTTGGGCACGCCAGGTGCGGCCGGTTAACTGACACGGCTGCCCTCGACGAGGAGCGTGAAGCCGTTCTTGGTCTTGGCGATGTCGTAGGCGTAATTGCAGGCATCTTTTTCGGTGTCGAACGATGCCAGCGGTTTATGGGCCCGGTGATCTCCCACTTCTCATAGCGCGCAGCGATCTCCGCCTTCGTTGGTTACCCGCCGAGTGTCTGATCCTGGTCCTTAAACCAGGCGAGTGCGTGCTCAAAATGCTGCGGATCAAAATCCGGCCAATACTCGTCTCTGACGTAGAAATCCGCATAAACTGACTGCACCGGGAGAAAACCGCTCAGTCGGCGTCCTCCTCCCCAGCGTACGATCAAATCCAGACGTGACACTTCATTTGACCGCAGGCCGCCATTCTTAAGACCGGCCAGATCCCATTCCCAGCCATAGTTCACGAGTAGATTCACCTTCATACCGGCACCCTGGCGCTGCCGGAATTCTGCTAGCACCTTGGGGAATTGCGTCGAGGTCTCATCGCCGACAACAAGCAGAGCCGCTCCACGGCGTGCAATCTCGAAAGCGAATGCAACGCAGGCCTCGCTGAATGCCTGT
>JADGRR010000572.1 GCA_017880745.1 Burkholderiales bacterium | reverse complement strand
ACCCCCAGCGATACCGCGGCACTGCTGATGATGCGCGCCAAGGCCGCGATGGACGCCCAGCAGATGGATGTCGCGCTGAAGCTGCTCGACGCCGTGGTCAAGCTGCGTCCGGATTACGTCGAGGGATGGAACAGGCGCGCGACGCTGTATTATCTGCGGAACGATTACGCCCATTCGCTTGAAGACATCGAACAGGTCCTGGTCCGCGAACCCCGCCATTTCGGCGCGCTGGCCGGACTTGGCATGATCATGCAGGATCTCGGCGACGAAAAGCGCGCGCTTGACGCCTTCCGCAAGGCGCTCGCCGTCAACCCTTACCTCGACAAAGTGCCGGAACTGGTCAAGACACTGACCGAGAAGGTCGAAGGCCGCGACATCTGATCGCGTGCGAATTTGCTGCGATCGTGTCCAAGCCTTCCATTCCGGTTCAAACGGAAGGGCGTTCTCTAATGCAGGGCGTTGCTGCCGCGCTCGAACGGGCCGCCATGTGTCACGACCGCGTAGAGCTGCGCCAGTTCCGCCTCCAGATGCTCGTTGACCATCAGCAGCGCTTTCAGCGCGCCACGGATGTCGCCGTTGCAGCTCGCCACAATTTCGTCAATTGCGGCTTCATTCGGTCTGGAAATCATCGAAAATCCTCCAATCGTCGCTTGAACCGCAGCTTTGGGATAAATCTTTGGCGTCTGGCGCGTTCCCCTGTGGATTACGTGGATAGCGCAGATAATTGCAGCCTCGGCGGCGCGCGCCCGTCACGTCGCAAGCGGGCAGGTGAGGGTTATAGAAAGCCGCCGATGACGGCCGTATGAAACCTGGCGTCTCGCGCGCTCCGAACGGTGGAAAACCCCGTTATTGGCTGCGAAACCCTTGCCCCCTGAAACCGTAACTCGTTGGTGCACAAGATCATCCTCCAGACATTCTCAGTGGTTTCGGTAATTGTCGTGGCAGCACTGACTGTTCTGGCGCTGATTACGCAGGCTGGTGTCCTTTTCCTGCAGCGCAGCTATCCCGCCCAAGGCCAGAAGATCGAGGTGGTCGGCGCCACGCTCAACGTCCTCGACATCGGGCGGCGCGATGGCGACGGGCCGCCGATCGTGATCATCCATGGCGCGAGCTCAAACCTGGAGACGATGCGGCAGCCGCTCGGCGACATTCTCGCCAAACATCGCCGGGTAATCCTGATCGATCGTCCCGGACACGGCTGGAGTACGCGCGTGCGACTGGATGATTCAACACCGGCGATTCAGGGCCAGATGATCGACGTGGCGCTGGAAAAACTGGGGCTTGGCCCGGCGATCTTCGTGGTCCATTCATGGGCCGGCGCGCTCGGGGCGCGGATGGCGCTGGATTATCCGCAGCGTGTCGCGGGCCTCGTGATGCTGGCACCGGTGGCCTACCCATGGCGCGGCGGCGTCGGATGGTACAACAGGCTCGTCACCACTCCGGTGATCGGCCCGTTGCTGGCCTACACGATCACGTTGCCGCTCGGCTACTTCCTGGCCGAGCCTGGCGCGCGCAACGTGTTCTTGCCGCAGATCATGCCAACCAACTTCGTCGAGAGTACCGCGACGCTGTTGCTGTTGCGTCCGCGTGAATTCCTCGCCAATGCGCAGGACCTGGTGGCGCTGAAGGCCGCGGTCGCCGAACAGTCGCCACGCTACGTCGACATCAAGGTGCCGACGGTGCTGATCACCGGGGACGCCGACAAGACGGTGTTCACCAGCCGCCATTCGCGGCCGTTTGCCGCCGCGGTGCCGGGCGCCAAACTGATCGCGTTGCCGGGTGTCGGTCACATGGTGCATTACGCCGTGCCGCATCTGGTGGTTTCCGAGATCGAGGCGATGATCGGTGAGACTGCGCGCAACACGGCGGCCGCGGCGAATTAGGCGCGTACCGTCCGGCATGAACCTACGGCTGGCCTCGGAAGACTGTTTCAGCTTTTCAGCACTTGTAGCCCTTGGCCCTGTCCTGCGACGTATAGTGGCACGCAGAGGCCTGGCTACCGCCCAGGATCGGCGAAATAACCGCGACACCAAGCGCGAGCGCGATCGTCCATTTCAAGATCATTTGCCGTTTCCCTTTTGCATCCCCGCAGAACGCCTCGCGAAAGCCGCGAAGCGTTCTGCGCAAAAATCTCAAGCGCGCGCTCAGAAGCTGGAATCCGATTTGCCGGATACGCCTCCTGGTTCGTGGCGAGATCGTTTTCAGTTGCAGCGCGTCTGCCAACCCGAAGAGGTGTAAACGCGCTCGCAGCCCGCCTGGGCAGGCTGGCTGGTCACCAGGATCGGAGCAAGCAACGAAAGCGCGACGGCGAGGGAGAATGCAGCGGAGAGAGTCTTGATCACGGAAATGTCTCCATGGGTGATGGCGTTGGACAGCGCCTGGCTTGCCAGACGCTGGTGACACGAATGGTCGTGTCGACAATGGGGGCGGCGAGTCGAGGGGGCATCCTCCAAATAGATGAAGACGACCGAGCCGGTTGAGATATTTACAGCGCTTGCTTCATCTTCCCCCTCCGGGGGAGGGCAAGATTCTCCGCGGCCCGAACGCCGCGAAAATCCTAGTTTCGCGTTGCGCCCCGATCGAGCCCGAGGTTCGCAAGCAGCGCCACCGCCTCGGCCTGGCGGGTGCATCCGGTCTTTTCCAGAACCAGCCGCAATTGCGATCGTACGGTCGTGATGGCGACGCCGCCCGATGCGGCA
>JADGRR010000571.1 GCA_017880745.1 Burkholderiales bacterium | reverse complement strand
GTCCCATCAACTCACGCTGCTGGGCCAATTCACCGCCGGCTTCATGCACGAATTCAATAATCCGCTGGCCATCGTGACCAGCCGCATCGAGGTGCTGCTGGAAGAGCGCAAGGAAGACGCGGCGCTCTGCAGCGATCTCGAGCAGATGCTGAAGGAGATGCGCTACATGGGAAATATCGCGCGCACCCTGCTTCAGGCATTGCGGCGCGAGCGGGGCGGCGAGGTCTTCGTCCCCTCGGCGCCATCCGAGGCCTTGGAAGAAGCGGTAGCGGCGCTCAGGCCCCTAGCCAATGAACAGGGGGTTCAAATGGTACAGGGAATCGCCGATGTCCCCCGCGTCAACCTGCCCGGGCATGTGGTGAGCGAAGTGGTCCGTGGTCTGCTGAGCAATGCCCTGGACGCGCTCAAAGAGCGCCAGGATGCCACCATCTGGATCCGGCTGGAACCGTACCGCAGCGCGGGAGCCAAGGTGGTCCTCCGAATCGAAGACAACGGACCGGGTGTTCCCGAGAGTATCCGGGAGCGCCTGTTCGAACCGTTCATTTCGCAGAGTCCGGGGAGAGAGCGGCTCGGGCTCGGACTCTTTCTCGGCGCCAGCCTCCTCGATATGTACGACGGCCGCGTGTGGTACGAAGAGAGGAGCGGCGGCGGAGCCAGTTTCGTGGTCGAGATGCCCCCAGCACGCTTTACGCGAGGCCAGCCCTACCATTGGTTTGTCGGAGGCAATGTATCGTGAAGCGCATCTTCGTGATCGACGACGAGGCGGCGATGGGAGAAAACATCCAGCGTATGCTGAAGTTTCCCGACACCACCGTGACGGCTTACGCGGATCCCCTCAAGGCTCTGGCGGATGCGCTCGCCACTCCACCGGACCTCGTGCTGCTGGACATGCGGATGCCCGGCATGTCGGGCGAGGAGCTGTTCGCGCGCCTGCACCAGGCACAACCCGGCCTGCCCATCGTTTTTCTGACTGCTTTCGGATCGGTCGAGGGTGCGGTACTGGCCATCCGCAACGGCGCGTTCGATTACCTGCAAAAACCCTTTCGCCGGGAAGACCTTCTCCTGGTGGTGAAGCGCGCGCTCTCTCACGGCGAGTTGGAGCAGGAGGTCGAGAGGCTGAAAGGCCGGCTGGAGGCGCTCGGCGAGACCGACCATCCGCAGAGCCGAAGCGCGGTCATGCTGGAATTGACCGACAAGGCCCGGCGTGCCGCCGCGACGGACGCCACCGTGATGATTCTGGGGGAGAGCGGCACGGGCAAGGAGGTCATGGCCCGCTACATTCAAAGCCAGAGCCCGCGTAAGAACAGGCCCTTCGTGCCGGTGGAGTGCAGCGCCCTGCCGGGCTCGCTCATCGAGAGCGAATTGTTTGGTTACGAGCGCGGAGCGTTCACCGGCGCCGACCGCACCAAGAAAGGTCTCATCGAATCGGCCGATGGCGGCACGCTGTTCCTCGACGAGATCGGCGACCTCAGCGTGGAACTGCAAACCCGCCTGTTTCGCTTCGTCGAAGAACGCCAGTTGCGCCGTTTGGGCGGCCTCCAGCCAGTGCGCGTGGATTGCCGGATTCTGTGCGCCACCAATCAGGACCTGGCGGCCAAGATCAAGGCCGGCACTTTTCGCGAGGAACTCTACTACCGGCTCGGCGTGGTCACCGTGAAACTGCCCCCGTTGCGCGAAAGGCCGGAGGACATTCCTCACCTGGCCCATCTCTTCCTGGAGCGCTTTTCCCGGCGCTATGGCAAGAGCCTGTCCGCCTCCCCCCGATTCTATGAAGCGCTTCTCCGGCAGCCCTGGCCGGGCAATGTCCGGCAGCTCAAGAATGTGATGGAGAACCTCACCGCGCTTCATCCCGGCGGCATCCTGGAACCGGACGACCTCGCCAGCGACCTGCAACCGGCCGCCGGGGCCTGCACTCTCTCCAGCCTTCCCTGGAAAGAGGCGCGCGAACAATACCTGGCCGGCTTCGAGCTCTCCTACGCCCAAGCCGTGCTGGGGCGTTGCGAAGGTAACATCAGCGCCGCGGCGCGCGAGGCCGGCGTCGATCGCAAGACGTTTTACACCCTCCTCAGGCGTGACCGCGATGCGCAGAGCGGGGAATAGCTGCGCCCGCCAGCCTCAATGACGTACCATAAGCCTGGGCCAATGAAGGTGCGCGAGGTGATCCGTTTGCTCGAGAAGCACGGATGGGTGGAGATGCGCTCGCGGGGCAGCCATCGGCACTTCAAACATCCCGACGCAGCGTTCGTAATCACGGTGCCCGGTAACGACGGGAAGGAACTCGCGCCAGGAACGTTAAGCGTTATACTCAAAAAGGCAGGGCTGAAATGATCGCGAGACGGTATCCAATAGTCATCGAACAAACAGGGACGGGCTATTCCGCCTATTCGCCGGATGTTTTGGGATGCGTGGCCGTTGGCGACAGCGAAGAAGAGACGCGCCGGAATCTTCAGGATGCCCTGATTGCGCACTTTGAGGCCATGCGTGAAGTCGGTGAGCCGATCCCGGAACCGCGCACTTCTGTCGATTACGTGGAAGTGGCCGCGTAATCGCCGAGTTTTCCAAGTCCAGGGGACGGACTCAACATATCTGGACAGTATCCGCATCTGGGCAGTTCGGCGACTACACTGCCAAGTGAATCCTGATCCCGAACGCGGCTTACACAATGCGGCGATTTGTTTTACACCCTCCTCAGGCGAGACCG
>JADGRR010000075.1 GCA_017880745.1 Burkholderiales bacterium | reverse complement strand
CGGCCGGCCCGGGCGCGTCCTCATCGACGCGCGCGCCCCCGAGCGTTACCGCGGCGAGAACGAAACGCTGGACCCGGTGGGCGGCCGCATCCGCGGCTCCCTCAACCGTTTCTTCAGGGACAACCTGGACCCAGGCGGATGCTTCAAACCGGCGGCGGAACTGCGCCAGGCCTTCAGCGCGCTGCTCGGCGATGCGCCGCCGGAAGCAGTCGTGCATTCCTGCGGCTCCGGCGTGTCCGCCTGCCACAATCTGCTGGCCATGGAGATCGCCGGCCTCTCCGGTTCCAGGCTGTATCCCGGCTCGTGGAGCGAGTGGTGCAGCGACCCGGGTCGCCCGATCGAGAAGGGCTAGGACAACTGCGGCGCAGTCGGAGCGCGAAGCATATCTTTGTGTTATCGCCTTCTGTCCTCATGGCGGCCGGAGAGCCATGCTTGCCGATCTGATCCTGCTGGCCCATTTCGCGCTTGCGGCTTTCATCGTCCTCGGCCTGCCGCTGGTGTGGACGGGCGCCTGGCTGGGCTGGAACTGGGTGCGCGGCCGTGCTTTGCGCTATGCGCACGCCATCGCCATCCTGGTGGTGGCGGCCGAAGCTCTGGCCGGCAGCGCCTGCCAGCTGACACTCTGGGAAGACGCATTGCGCGCCAGTGCGGACAGCCGAAGCTTCATCGGCCGCTGGTTGGCGCGGCTCCTGTACTACGATTTTCCGGAATGGGGCTTCACCCTGGCCTACGTCCTGTACGCGCTGGCGACGCTGGCGACGCTGCGCCTGGTCGCCCCGCGAAGACCTTCGCGCTCCAGCCAATAAAGGGCTATTATTTTGGCAGTTCCCAACGAAACGAGGGGACCTAGGTGGGCAGGAACGGGTCCCACCCCTTCCTTGGCCCCTCGTGCTCCCCAAAATCAGCCGCCTGACGGTAATTCTGTCAGGCGTACCAGGCCAATGAAGACTACCCATCCGGAACAGCAGTACCTCGACCTGATGCGCCACGTAATCGAGCATGGTGCAAAAAAAAGCGATCGCACCGGCACCGGCACTCTGTCGGTGTTCGGCTGGCAGATGCGCTACCCGCTGACGCCTTTTCCCTTGCTCACGACCAAGAAGCTGCACCTGAAGTCCATCATCCACGAACTGCTGTGGTTCCTGCAGGGTGACACCAACGTGCGCTATCTGCAGGAAAATGGAGTCAGCATCTGGGATGAATGGGCCGACGCCGAGGGCAATCTTGGCCCGGTCTACGGATACCAGTGGCGCAAGTGGAAGTCGCCGGATGGCCGCTCGATCGACCAGATCGCCCAACTGATCGAAGGCATCAGGAACAATCCCGATTCGCGCCGCCACATCGTCAGCGCCTGGAACCCGGCCGATATCGACCAGATGAAACTGCCACCGTGCCATGCGCTGTTCCAGTTCTATGTCGCCGACGGCAGACTTTCCTGCCAGCTGTACCAGAGAAGCGCCGATCTGTTCCTCGGCGTGCCGTTCAACATCGCCTCCTACGCCCTGCTCGCATTGATGGTGGCGCAGGTGTGCAATCTGCGGCCGGGCGAGTTCGTGCACACCCTGGGCGACGCCCATCTCTACCTGAATCACCTCGATCAGGCGCGCGAGCAGCTCGCGCGCACGCCGCGCCCGTTCCCGCTGATGCGGATCAACCCGGCGGCGCGGGACATTTTCGCTTTCAGGTACGAAGACTTCACCCTGGAGGGCTACGACCCTTATCCCGCCATCAGGGCGCCGATCGCTGTCTGATTTCGCATGCTGCCGCAGCGCTGAAATAGTGTCCGCTAGCAATCCTTCCAAATCCGCCCCGCCGCGCATCTGCCTCATCGCCGCATTGGCGGCGAAACGCGTCATCGGCAAGAACAACGCCCTCCCCTGGCACCTGCCGGCGGACCTCGCGCGCTTCAAGGCCCTGACCATGGGCCACCCGGTGGTGATGGGCCGCAAGACCTACGAATCCATCGGCAGGCCGCTGCCGGGACGGCGCAACCTGGTAATCACCCGCAACCGCGGCTACAGCGCGCCGGGCTGCGAGGTGGTTCACTCGCTCGACGCCGCCATCGCCGCCTGCCGCGGCGCGCAGGAAATTTTCATCATCGGCGGCGCCGAGTTGTACCGCGAATCGCTGCCGCGCGCGCATTGCCTGGAGTTCACCGAAATCCGAGCCGAGTTCGAGGGCGATGCCACCTTCCCCGAGTTTTCCCTGAGCGAGTGGCACGAAACGGGGCGCGAAATTCACGCTGCTGAGGGCGGGATCGCCTTTCGCTATGATTTCGCTCGCTACGAACGCATAGGCTGAAGCAGGAATCCCGTCGCCCCCGACCCTGCTTCGCGTTCCGCAAGCGCATTTTCAACGGCCTGCAAGACTGCAGACGGCCCTCGGCCGGTCCACTCATCCCGCCAGCGGAATCAGGATCGCGCAGCGCCAGGCGCGCCAAGCTAGACCGTCAACCTTGCGGATCCCAGGTCGGCCATGTTGCGGCCAAGATCGGTCGCAAAGCGCGTCGCGCCCTTGGCCGTATCGAACAACGGTGTCAAGCCCGGGAACGCCTGGCTCTTGGACAACCCGGTGGTACAGCGCAACCGCGTCATGGTAAGCCGGGGTTGCCATTTGTTCCCGCCCGGCAGATGAAATGCGCCCGCTTCGATCAGGTATTGCCCGCGCTCCTCGCGGTGATTGGCCATGGTGTCCTCCTCGTCGCCACCTGCAAGGTATCACACTCGCCCGGCGGCAATGCGGCGCCAAGCGCAATCCGCCCGGCACTGCGAGTACAATAGCGGGCAGTCGCACATAGCCGCGAACCGATTTGCGGTGCTCACTGAATTGCGCGGAGGCGGGAATATGGATAAGCGAAAAACATGGCGGGAGCAGGAGCAACGCCTGGTCGATGGCTGGAACGCGGCGACCGAGCGCTTGCGCGAGGCCCGAGCCGAGGTAGAGCGCCAAAGCCTGGCGCAGGGCGACGGCGCTCCCACTGAAGAATGCGTGCGCACGGCTGAAGTGGCCAGGGCGGAACTGGAGGCCATGCGCAGGCAGGTTGCGCGAATGAAGGTCGAGTTCAGCACCGGCAAGCGATATTAATCACCGCTTTCGCGCCGCCGGCCGCGCCCGGACGATCGGTCGCATGATGCCGGGTCGCGCCGAATTCTCTTGACCGTGGTGCGGTGTCCGTGTATAAGGACTGTGCAGGATTGTAAGGTAGTGGAATTGCTGGTCCGTCGTAGCCGCTCACGCGGTACTCCTCAGGTCTTCGTTTTCCTCCTTGAAGTTCTCGCATTTCGGGCGCAAGCCCTTTATAGATTTTTTTAGGAATAATAGACATGAGTACAGGTACCGTTAAATGGTTCAACGACGCCAAGGGTTTCGGCTTTATCACGCCTGACGGCGGCGGCAAGGATCTGTTCGCGCACTTCTCGGCAATCCAGGGCAACGGCTTCAAGAGCCTCCAGGAAAACCAGAAAGTGACGTTCGACATCACGGCCGGCCAAAAAGGCGACCAGGCTGTCAACATCAAGCCGGCCGAGTAATTAGCCAGTTTGAATAGAAAAGCCCGGGAAACCGGGCTTTTTTTTCGCCTTGTATAAAGGCAACCCCAAGCCGTTGTTGCTTTTATTCATAACCGTGTTTTCCGTACGGATGCGCTTTTTATCCGTACGGAAAACACGGTTGGCGCGCGTAGCGCGCAATAGCTGAACACCGACATTGACCGACGCCACGGGACAAATCGAGCTATGGCGCTCGAACTTGCGCGGACGGCGGCCCGTCCGCGCGGATCGCCGATTGCGCGCGGATGAAAAGCACATCCGTGCGCAATCGGCGATCTTGTAAAAAAACCCGCCCCAAGCCGTTGTTGCTTCTTTTTTCCCCAACCGTGTTTCAAAACACGGTTTATGGTCATGCCTGCCGCACGCAATCCACGTAATAGCGCGCCTCTTCGTCCTTCACCAACCCGTGTATGTCGGTCTCGAATCCCGGAAACCGGGTGTTGAAGTCGCGCGCAAACTGCAGGTAGCGCACGATGGTGGCATTGAAACGCTCGCCCGGAATCAGCAGCGGGATGCCCGGCGGATACGGGGTGACCAGCACGCTGGTGACGCGGCCTTCCAGCTTGTCGATTTCGACCCGGTCGATCTCGTGGTGCGCCATTGCGGCGAAGGCGTCCGAGGGCTTCATTGCCGGCTGCATGTCGGACAGATACATCTCGGTGGTCACGCGCGCCACGTCGTTCGCCTTATACATGCCGTGGATCTGGTCGCACAGGTCGCGCAGTCCCATCTTCTCGTAGCGCGGGTGCTTCTGACAGAATTCCGGCAGCGCGCGCCATATGGGCTGGTTCTTGTCGTAATCGTCCTTGAACTGCTGCAGCGCGGTCACCAGCGTGTTCCACCGCCCCTTGGTGATGCCGATGGTGAACATGATGAAAAACGAATACAGGCCAGTCTTCTCCACGATAACACCGTGTTCGGCGAGATACCTGGTGACGATGGCCGCCGGAATGCCGGTCTTGGCGAATTTGCCCGACACGTCCAGGCCAGGGGTGATGACCGTTGCCTTGATCGGATCGAGCATGTTGAAGCCCGGTGCCAGATTGCCAAAACCGTGCCATTTTTCGTTGGTTTTGAGCACCCAGTCCTCGCGCGAGCCGATGCCCTCAGCGGCGATTTTCTCCGGCCCCCACACCTTGAACCACCAGTCTTTGCCCCACTCGGCGTCGACCTTGCGCATGGCGCGGCGGAAATCGAGCGCCTCCAGGATCGATTCCTCCACCAGCGCCGTGCCGCCGGGCGGTTCCATCATCGCCGCCGCCACGTCGCACGAAGCGATGATCGCGTACTGCGGCGAGGTCGAGGTGTGCATCAGGTACGCCTCATTGAAGGCGTGCCGGTCGAGTTTCTTGGTCTCCGATTCCTGCACCAGAATCTGCGACGCCTGCGAGATCCCCGCCAGCAGCTTGTGCGTGGAGTGGGTGGCGAAGATGATCGCGTCCTTGGTGCGCGGCCGGTCGCGGCCGATGGCGTGCATGTTCTTGTAGAACTCGTGGAACGTGGCGTGCGGCAGCCAGGCCTCGTCGAAGTGCAGCGTGTCGATGGAGGAATTCAGCGTCTGCTTCAGCATCTCCACGTTGTAGACCACGCCGTCGTAGGTGCTCTGGGTGATTGTGAGGATGCGCGGCTTCTTGCGCTTGGCCGCGCGCGCGAAGGGATTGGCCTCGATTTTCTTGCGGATGTTCTCCGGGCTGAACTCCTCCAGCGGGATCGGTCCGATGATGCCCAGGTGATTGCGCGTCGGCGTGAGGAACACGGGGATCGCGCCGGTCATGGTGATCGCGTGCAGGATCGACACGTGGCAGTTGCGGTCCACGACGACGATGTCGTCCGGCGCGACGTTGGCGTGCCATACCATCTTGTTCGAGGTCGAAGTGCCGTTGGTGACGAAGAAGCAATGGTCGGCGCCGAAGATGCGCGCCGCGTTGCGCTCCGAGGCCGCCACCGGCCCGGTGTGATCGAGCAGCTGCCCGAGTTCGTCCACCGCGTTGCAGACGTCGGCGCGCAGCATGTTCTCGCCGAAGAACTGGTGGAACATCTGCCCCACCGGGCTTTTCAGGAACGCTACGCCGCCCGAGTGGCCGGGACAATGCCAGGAGTACGAACCGTCCTGCGCGTAATGCACCAGGGCGCGAAAAAACGGCGGCGACAGTCCGTCGAGGTAGGCGCGCGCCTCGCGGATGATGTGGCGCGCGACGAACTCCGGCGTGTCCTCGAACATGTGGATGAAACCATGCAACTCGCGCAGGATGTCGTTCGGGACGTGGCGCGAGGTGCGGGTCTCGCCGTAGAGGTAGATCGGGATGTCGGCGTTGCGAAAGCGGATCTCCTCGATGAACGTGCGCAGATTCAGCACCGCCGGATCGAGCTCCGGCCCCGGCGTGAACTCCTCGTCGTCGATCGAAAGAATGAAGGCCGAGGCGCGGCTTTGCTGCTGCGCGAACTGCGACAGGTCGCCGTAGCTCGTCACCCCCAGCACCTCCATGCCCTCGTCTTCCATCGCCTTCGCGAGCGCGCGGATGCCCAAACCGCTGGTGTTCTCCGAACGAAAGTCTTCGTCGATAATGACGATGGGAAAGCGGAATTTCATGCAGTTCTCCGTGGTTCGGAAAAAATACGCGTGGGGGGCGCCGTTAGCTGGCGCAAGTCGGATTCGATCCCGCAGATGCAGGTGCAAAAATAGCGTGGGGTTCGCTTCGGAGCAATGGCCAAGAAGAGCCGGCCGGGCGTGGCGTGAGGATCCCTGACGGGACCTGGCTGATGGAAATGCGGGTGTCAGAACGACAACGTGCGGCGTCGGTGCAGACCCGCCTTCGTACCGGGGAGCGCGGCGATACCCCGGCGCACAGCGGTGGCAGAGTTTCCACTAGGACATGGGCGCGCACAGCACGAAGCATTCGTCTGAGCGCTGACAATCTGGAATTCGGTTCATGCTGTTCACTGTGGTGCAATCGTCCTGGGCAATTTCCGCGGGATTATACCCCCGTCTTCCCGGAGTCAAACGGAATAATTGACCGCTGCCCCGATCTACGGCTGCCGCGGTGGCACCCCCGCCGCTGCGGCTGCGCAATATCCGATCCTCATCGATCCGAAGAACGCCTGCCGATGGCCTCGAGTATGCCGCGCAGGAGATCGAGCGGTGTCGGCGGGCAGCCGCGGATGACGGCATCGACAGGGATTACGTTCGATACCGCGCCGCACGAGGCGTAGCTGGTGCCGAACTCGCCGCCATTGGCGCCGCACTCGCCGACCGCGAGCACAAGTTTCGGTTCGGGCGTGGCCGCGTAAGTACGGCGCAGCGCCGCCTCCATGTGGCGCGAAACGGGGCCGGTGACCAGCAGCATGTCGGCGTGGCGCGGGCTGGCGACGAAATGCACGCCGAAGCGTTCGATGCTGTAGTACGGGTTGTTGAGCGCCTGGATTTCCAGCTCGCAGCCGTTGCAGGAGCCCGCGTCCACTTCGCGGATGGCGAGACTGCCGCCGAACTGCTCGCCGACGCGTGCCTTCAGCTGTTCGCCGATTTCGGTCAGCGCAGGTTCGTCGAGCCTGGGCACTGGCTCGGTGACGATGCCGATGCGCTGGATTTTTCCAAGGATGCGCAGCATGATTTACAGGTCGTGCCCGGAATAGGAGCCGTTCACCGACTTGTTGCACACGGGAAAGTCGGGGACGATGTTGTCGTGGATCAACAGCTCGAGCGCCGGCCAGGTGGTCCAAGACGGATCGCGCGGGAAGAAGCGCGCGATCCGCGCGTCTGCGCCAAAGCGCACGAAACTCAAGATCTCTCCGCGCCAGCCCTCGACGAGCCCCAGACCTTCGGCGCCCGCCGCGGGATGCTCCCAGCCGACCCGGATCGGTCCCGCGGGCAGCCCGGCGAGCAGCGCCTCGATCAGATCGAAGGAGGCGGCAATTTCCTCGAGCCGCGTGCGCGCGCGCGCGTTGATGTCGCCATAGTGATGCAGCGGCACCGCGACTTTGAGGCGCTCGTAGGGCGGGTATGGCGCATCACGCCGGACATCGAAATCCATTCCCGAGGCGCGCCCGACATAGCCGACGCAGCCGAGCGCTCTCGCGTATTCAGGTTTGAGCACGCCGGCGCCGCGCACTCGGTCCGCGACCGAGGGCAGGTCGTTGATGATGGCCATCAGCCTGCCAATCTGTTTTCGCAAAACGCCGACCTCATCGCGCATTGGCGCAATGAACCGTGCATCCAGGTCCAGCGCCACGCCGCCGGGGACGATGCAGTCCATCATGAAGCGGTGGCCGAAGGCCTCGCGCGAGACCCGCTGCCAGTCCTCGCGCAGCCGCGCGAACTGGTAGAAACCGAAGGCGAAGGCGATGTCGTTGAGCATCGCGCCGATGTCGCCGACATGATTGGCGACGCGCTCGCGCTCGCACATCAGCGCGCGCAGCCAGAGGGCGCGCGGTGGCGCCTCCAGGCCGGCCGCCTTCTCCATCGCCATGCACGCCGCCCAGGCATGCGCGACGGTGGCGTCGCCCGAGACGCGCCCGGCCAGCCGTGCCAGGCCCTCGGCATCGCGACCTTCGGCGATCTTCTCGATGCCCTTGTGGGTGTAGCCGAGGCGCTCTTCGAGCTTGAGCACGGTCTCGCCCACTGCCTGAAAGCGAAAGTGTCCCGGCTCGATGATGCCGGCGTGCACCGGGCCGACCGGTATTTCGTAGACGCCGCTGCCCTGGGCGAGCAGAAAGTTGTATGCGTGATCGGCCGGGGTCTGCGCCTGCGGCCGGCCGGCCGCGGGGAAATCCCGGCGCAATGGATACTCGGAATCTTTCCACGCCTGATGGCGGGTCCAGCGGCGTGCGTCCGGGTGGCCGGAGAAAACTACGCCCAGCATGTCCCGCATGTGGCGCTCGGGACGGTCAGCGCCAGGATATGAAGCTGTTTGCGATGACAGGACCGGCGTGGCTCGGGGCACCGCGGTACGCGCGACCAGATAGGTGCCGGCTTTCTCGAAACAGGCGTTGACGCGAATCGACTCGCTTCCATCCTCGCCCGTATCCTCACCCCAGCCCGCGACCCAGCGGCACGCCCAAGCCTTGGCCTCATGGCCGAGCCGGCCCCAGTCCTCGGCTTGAACCAGGATGAGTTGCGCCGGCGCGAGCCCTGGCGACGCCTGTGCCTCGACGCGCAAGCCGGCGTCCGCGAGGCGGCGCAGAAACGGTGCGAGTTGGTCCTGCGGCGTCATAGCGGCGAAGCACCGGAGATGAGCAGCGTGGCCTGCTCGAACCAGCGCGAGAGAAACGACGGAATCGCCAGCCCGAGCCAAAGCACCAGAAAGAGATGCACCACCACCGGCAGCATGTTGGCCTCGACCGGCTTCTGCCCCGGCGGGGGCTCGCCGAAGACCATCCTTTGCAGGTGGCGAAACAGTCCGGCGAAGGCCACGCCGAAGCCGACCAGCAGCGGAATCGTCAGCCACGGCCAGGACTTCATGGTGGCCATCAACAGCAGAAACTCGCTGATGAATACGCCAAAGGGCGGGAAACCTGCGATCGCCACCGTGCCGAGCAACAGACCCCAACCGATCGCAGGCTGGGTGCGGATGAGTCCGCGAATGTGATCGATGCGCTGCGTACCCGCGAGCTGGCACGCATGCCCCACAGTGATGAAGATGGCCGATTTGGTGAGCGAGTGCACGGTCATATGCAGCAGCGCGGCAAAAGTGGCTAGCGGTCCGCCCATGCCGAAGCCGAAGGTGATCAATCCCATGTGCTCGATCGAGGAGTAGCTGAACATGCGCTTGACGTCGTGCTGGCGGTGCAGAAACAGGCCCGCAACCGTGAACGACAGCAATCCGAAACCCATCATCAGGTTGCCGGCAAGGTTGGTATGGAGGGAGGCGTCGACCAGCATCTTGACGCGCACCAGGGCATACAGCGCGACGTTGAGCAGCAATCCGGAGAGCACGGCGGACATCGGTGTCGGTCCCTCGGAGTGTGCGTCCGGCAGCCAGTTGTGCAGCGGCACCAGACCGACCTTGGTGCCGTAGCCGACCAGCAGGAAGACGAAGGCGAGCGAGATCACTGCCGGATCCAGGTTGCCGCTCGCAGTTTCGTGCAGCACGGTCCACAGCAGCGTGTCATCGCGGCCCCCGCCGAGTTTGTTCTCGGCGGCGAAATAGATGAGCACGGTGCCGAACAGGGCCTGGGCGATGCCGACACCGCAGAGTATGAAATACTTCCACGCCGCCTCGATCGCCTCCGGCGTACGGTACAGCGAAACGAGCAGCACGGTGGTAAGCGTGGCCG
>JADGRR010000570.1 GCA_017880745.1 Burkholderiales bacterium | reverse complement strand
TCACCATGGATACCGTGGCGCAGATCCAGGGCTATCTGCTGGCACATCAATATGAAGGCTTGATCAAGCGTTCGAAGCTGCGGGGGCGGCAACGATGAGATTGATCCTGCTCGGGCCGCCGGGGGCGGGGAAGGGCACGCAAGCGCTGCGCCTGGTCGCCAAACACGCGATCGTTCAGCTCTCGACCGGCGATATGCTGCGCGCGGCGGTCGCCGCCGGCACCGAAGTCGGCCTGCGCGCCAAGAGCATCATGGATGCCGGCCAGCTGGTGCCCGATGATGTGGTGGTGGCGATCATCGCCGACCGCATCGGCCAGGCCGACGCGAGGCGCGGTTTCGTGCTCGACGGTTTTCCGCGCACGGTGCCGCAGGCCGAGGCGCTCGACCGCCTGCTGGCCGCGCGCGGCCTCAAGCTCGACGGCGTGATCGAGTTGAAGGTCGACGAAGGCATTCTGATCAATCGCATTGCGACCCGCGTCGAGGAAATGACCGCCCGTGGCGAAAAGCTGCGTGCCGACGACAATCCGGACGTGCTCAAGGGTCGCCTGGCTGCCTATCGGGCGCTGACCGCGCCGCTTGCCGACCATTACGCCCGTAAGGGCATGCTCAAGACCGTGGACGGCATGGCGCCGATGGACGACGTGACCGCTGCCATCGACCGGATTTTAAGTCCTGCCGGCGCCGCCAAAGGGTCGGCTAAGGCAAAGCCGGCGGCCAAAAAGCCCTCTCGCTCTAAGGCCAAGCCCGCCAAGGGGCGCAAAGCCAAGGTTCCGGCCAAAGGGCGGGCCAAAAAACGGGCAAAGGCCTCCGCCGGCTCCAAAGGGCATAAATCCGCCCAAGCCAAAAACAAGGCTGGACAGCGCAAATCCGGTACTAAGCGGAGGTTGACGAAGGCGAGATGAATCCCTTAATACACTGCGTATTCAGAAGTTTGGCGCGATGCCGGGCCCCGAAACGGCGGGGACAGGTGTCGTGTTACGCTTTGGGCTATCCCCTTCCAGGGACACAAGAATTCGGCGCGTTACACGCGGCCGGCCAGTAACAGGAGAGACCATTCGTGGCTCGTATCGCGGGCGTCAATCTGCCCACCAACAAGCGCGTCGTGATCGCGCTGCAGTATATCCATGGCGTCGGGCAAAAGATCGCCAAGGAAATCATGGAGAAGGTTAACCTGCCGCCGGAGCGGCGGGTGTCGCAGCTCACCGACGCCGAGGTGCTGCAGATTCGCGAAATGATCGACCGCGATTACATGGTCGAGGGCGATCTGCGCCGCGAAGTGTCCATGAACATCAAGCGGCTGATGGATCTCGGCTGCTATCGGGGCTTGCGCCATCGCAAGGGCCTGCCGGTACGCGGACAACGCACGCACACCAATGCGCGAACCCGCAAGGGGCCGGCCAAGACGATCGCCGGCAAGAAGAAGACGGCGCCTTGATTTCAGAAATCGCCCGCGCCTCTTAAGGCTCGCGGGCCGCGAAAGGGATTGAGAGAATGGGTAAAGAAGCCACCCGCGTTCGCCGGCGCGAACGCAAGAACATCGCGTCGGGTGTGGCGCATGTAAATGCGTCGTTCAACAACACGATGATCACCATCACCGACGCGCAGGGCAACACCATTGCCTGGTCGTCGTCGGGGACCATGGGCTTCAAGGGCTCGCGCAAATCGACGCCCTACGCAGCCCAAGTCGCCGCCGAAGACGCCGCCAAGAAGGCGCAAGAGCACGGCATGCGCACCCTCGAGGTCGAGGTGTCGGGCCCCGGCTCGGGGCGTGAATCGGCACTGCGTGCACTACAAGCGACGGGCTTCACCATCACGTCGATCCGCGACGTGACGACGATCCCGCACAATGGTTGCCGGCCACGTAAGCGTCGTCGCGTATGAATTTTCCATCGAGCGGACCTGAGTCCGCTACCGCTGAACTTTCCCCCACAACGGCGGGTGGGGTGCGCGAGCAAGGCCCGCGCCGCTCAATAGGTGAAGACGTGATCCAAAAGAATTGGCAGGAATTGATCAGGCCGAACAAGCTCCAGGTGACCGCGGGTGCGGACCCCGCGCGGCTCGCCACCGTGGTGGCCGAGCCGCTCGAACGCGGCTTCGGCGTGACGCTGGGCAATGCGCTGCGCCGCATTCTGCTGTCGTCGCTGCAAGGCGCGGCGGTGCAGTCGGTGCATATCGACGGCGTGCTGCACGAATTCTCCTCGATCGCCGGCGTGCGCGAGGACGTCACCGACATGGTGCTCAACATCAAGGACATCGCCATCAAGATGCAGGGCGAAGGCCCCAAGCGCATGGTGGTGAAGAAGCAGGGCCCAGGCACGGTCACGGCCGGCGACATTCAGACCGTCGGCGACGTGGTGGTGCTCAACCCGGACCTCGTGCTGTGCACCCTCGACGAGGGCGCCGAGATCCGCATGGAGTTCACCGTCAATACCGGCAAGGGCTACGTGCCGGCCGAGCGCAATCGGCCGGAAGATGCGCCAATAGGCCTGATCCCGGTCGACAGCCTGTACTCGCCGGTGCGCAAGGTCTCCTACAAGGTCGAGAACACCCGCGAGGGCCAGATTCTCGACTACGACAAGCTCACGCTGACGATCGAGACCAACGGTGCGGTCACGCCCGACGATGCGGTCGCCTATGCGGCGCGCATCCTGCAGGACCAGCTCAACGTGTTCGTCAATTTCGAGGAGCCGCGCAAAGAGCAGGTG
>JADGRR010000074.1 GCA_017880745.1 Burkholderiales bacterium | reverse complement strand
CGACCTGCTGTCGCGCTACGGCGCCGAGCAGGCCAACGTCGATCTCGACCGGCTCGGCAGCGGCAACTGGCAGGCGCGCAAGGCGCGCATGAAGAGCCGCATCCGCGAAATCGCCGGCGAATTGATCAAGGTGGCGGCCGAGCGGCTGACGCGCGAGGCGCCGCGCTTTAGCGTGGGCCCCGGCGCCTATGACGAATTCTGCGCCGGTTTTCCTTACGAAGAGACCGACGACCAACTCGCCGCCATCGACGCCACCATCAAGGATTTGAACTCGGGCCGCCCGATGGACCGGCTGGTCTGCGGCGACGTCGGCTTCGGCAAGACCGAAGTGGCCCTGCGCGCGGCGTTCGTCGCAGTCTGCGGCGGCAAGCAGGTCGCCGTCCTCACCCCGACCACCCTGCTCGCCGAGCAGCACTTCCAGACCTTCTCCGACCGCTTCGCGCAGATTGCGGACGAATGGCCGATCAAGATCGCGCAGCTGTCGCGTTTTCGCACGGCGAAGGAGCAGACGCAAAATGTGAAGGCGCTCGCCGATGGCTCGGTCGATATCGCCATCGGCACGCACAAGCTGCTGCAGCGCGACATCCATTTCCGGCGCCTGGGGCTGGTGATCATCGACGAGGAGCATCGCTTCGGCGTGCGCCAGAAGGAGGCGTTGAAAGCGCTGCGCGCCGAAGTGGACGTGCTCACGCTCACGGCCACGCCGATCCCGCGCACGCTGGCGATGTCGCTCGAAGGGCTGCGCGATTTCTCGGTCATCGCCACCGCGCCGCAGAAGCGCCTCGCGATCAAAACCTTCGTCAGCCGCGACAGCCAGGGCGTGATCCGCGAAGCGGTGCTGCGCGAACTGAAGCGCGGCGGGCAGATCTATTTCCTGCACAACGAGGTGCAGACGATCGAGAACATGCACGCGAAACTCGCGCAGCTGCTGCCCGAAGCGCGCATCGTGGTGGCGCATGGGCAGATGCGCGAACGCGATCTCGAGCGCGCGATGCGCGAGTTCCACCAGCAGCGCTACAACCTGTTGCTGTGCACCACCATCATCGAGACCGGAATCGACATTCCCACCGCCAACACCATGCTGATCAACCGCGCCGACAAGTTCGGCCTGGCGCAATTGCATCAACTGCGCGGCCGCGTCGGCCGCTCGCATCATCAAGCCTATGCCTACCTGCTGATCCACGCGGAAGAGGCGCTGTCGGCGCAGGCAAAAAAGCGGCTGGAGGCGATACAGATGATGGACGAGCTCGGCTCGGGGTTCTTCCTCGCCATGCACGACCTCGAAATTCGCGGCGCGGGCGAAGTTCTGGGCGAATCGCAGTCCGGCGAAATGCAGGAGATCGGCTTCAATCTCTACGCCGACATGCTCAATCACGCGGTGCACTCCCTCAAAGCGGGCAAGGAGCCGGACCTGTCGCAGCCGCTCTCAATCACCACCGAAATCAATTTGCACCTGCCGGCGCTGCTGCCCAGCGACTATTGCAGCGACGTCAACGAACGGCTCACGCTGTACAAGCGCCTCGCCAACTGCGAAACCGCGGAAGCGCTCGATGCGATGCAGGAGGAACTGATAGATCGTTTCGGCCTTGCGCCAGAACCCGCGCAGGCGCTGATCGAGTCGCATCGCTTGCGCATCGCCGCGCGCGCGCTGGGCGTGGCGCGCATCGACGCCGGCGGCGACGCGATCCAATTGCATTTCATCGACCAGCCGCCCATAGACGGGACGCGCATCCTGCAACTGCTGCAGCGCCACCGCCACTGGAAGCTGCCGGGTCCGAGCAAACTCCGGGTGCAGACGCCGAGCGAAGGCTTGGCGCCGCGGGTGCAGACGGTGAAAGACGTGCTCAAGACGCTGCGCGGGGCGGCGCAATGAAACGCGCGTGCACACCCGGGCGGCAGGCGGGAGGAACATGCATCTGGTAATCCAGGGCGCAATGCTCGCCGATGACGATCTGCGGCAACTCGCGCAACTGGCGGGGGCGCAGCGGATGGAGCGCCTCGCCCCCGGAGCGTGCCGGCTGATCGGCGCAGAGCAGGCGTCGGGCATCGCGGAGTATTGCGCCCGGGCCAGACTCGACTTCGGCTTTGTCCCGGAGAATCGGAAACTGGCGGACATGGGGCTCCTCGCGATCGACATGGACTCCACGCTGATCACCATCGAGTGCATAGACGAAATGGCCGACATGGCGGGGGCCAAAGCCGAGGTTTCGGCGATCACCGCCGCCGCGATGGCGGGCAAGCTCGATTACGCCGAAAGCCTGCGACTGCGCGTAGGCTTGCTGCGTGGCCTGAGCCAGGGCGCATTGGCGCACGTCTACGACGAACGCCTGCGGCTCGCCCCCGGCGCCGAGACCATGCTCGCCGCGCTGCGGCGCGCCGGCATCAAGACGCTGTTGGTATCGGGCGGCTTCAGTTTTTTCACCGAGCGCCTGAAGACCCGGCTCGGCCTCGACTACAGCATCTCCAACGTGCTCGATATCGAAGACGGACGCCTCACCGGACGGGTGATCGGGCGTATCGTCGACGCGGACGCGAAGGCGGCGAAGCTGCGCTCGGTGCGCGATGAATTGGGGATAGCGAGAGACGCCGTCATTGCCATAGGCGACGGCGCCAACGATCTCGCGATGATGGCCGAGGCCGGCGTGTCCATCGCTTACCGCGCGAAACGCGTGATGCGCAGCAAAGCCGACTATGCGCTGGACTACGCCGGCCTGGACGGGGTGCTGAATTTGTTCGTCTGAACCTTACGCGGCGAATTCAATCGCGCCCCCGACTGTTTGAAGTCGGAGACGTGCCTGGCGGCTTTTTCAGTCAACGCGACCGGCATGGCAAGCGCAGACCGCTTGTTGCGCCGGTGCCGCCGCGCTCTCGTCCGCCGCGAGGCCGTGCTTGGTCCTGTAATCGGCGATGGCGGCTTTGATTGAATCTTCGGCCAAGATGGAACAATGGATTTTGGCCGGCGGCAGCGCGAGTTCCTCGGCGATCTGGGTATTCTTGATGCCCATCGCCTGCTCCAGGGTCTTGCCCTTCACCCACTCGGTGACGAGCGAGGACGAGGCGATGGCCGAACCGCAGCCGTAGGTTTTGAAGCGCGCGTCCTGGATCACGCCGTCCTTGCCGACGCGGATTTGCAGTTTCATCACGTCGCCGCATGCAGGCGCGCCAACCATGCCGGTTCCGACCGCCGCGTCGCCCTTTTCGAACGAGCCGACGTTGCGCGGGTTTTCGTAGTGATCAAGTACTTTGTCGCTGTATGCCATTTTTGGCTGCTTAGCTGTAACTTTGTCGCCAGCGGCAAATAGCAAAGGATCGGTTTTTCGCAACACACCCCGCGCCGTCAGTGCGCCGCCCACTGCACGCTGTTCAAATCGACGCCTTCCTTGAACATGTCCCACAGCGGCGAGAGTTCCCGCAGCTTGGCGATCTTGCGCTTGAGCAGCTCGACGGTGAAATCGATCTCTTCCGCGGTGTTGAAGCGGCCGATGGTAAAACGAATGGAGGAGTGTGCAAGCTCGTCCGAGCGCCCCAGGGCGCGCAGCACGTGGGATGGCTCGAGGCTGGCCGAGGTACACGCCGCGCCCGAGGATACTGCAATTTCCTTGATGCCCATGATCAGCGATTCGCCCTCGACGAAGTCGAAGCTGACGTTGAGATTGCCGGGAATGCGCCGTTCCAGGTCGCCGTTGAGGTGCACTTCTTCGATTTCGCTCAAACCCTGCCACAAGCGGTCGCGCAATCCGCGGATACGCTCGTTCTCGGCGCCCATCTCCAGCCGCGCGATGCGGAAGGCCTCACCCATGCCGACGATCTGGTGCGTGGCGAGCGTGCCCGAGCGCATGCCGCGCTCGTGCCCGCCGCCGTGAATCTGCGGCTCGATGCGCACGCGCGGCTTCCTGCGCACGTACTGCGCGCCGATGCCTTTCGGACCGTAGACCTTGTGCGCGGTCACGGTCATCAGGTCGACTTTCAGCTTGGCCAGGTCGATCTCGACCTTGCCCGCCGCTTGCGCCGCATCGCAGTGAAAAATGACGCCCTTGGGGCGGCAGATCTCGCCGATAGCGGCGATGTCCTGGATCACGCCGATTTCATTGTTGACCATCATCACCGACACGACGGTGGTATCGGGGCGTATCGCCGCCTTCAATTTTTCCAGATCGAGCAGACCGTTCGGCTCCGGGCTGAGACAGGTCGCTTCGAACCCCTGGCGCTCGAGTTCCCGCACCGTGTCCAGCACCGCCTTGTGCTCGGTCTTGACCGTGATGATGTGCTTGCCCTTGCCCTGGTAGAAATGCGCCGCACCCTTGAGCGCGAGGTTGTCGCCTTCGGTGGCCCCGGAGGTCCAGACGATTTCCTTGGGGTCGGCATTCAACAGCGCCGCCACGTGGGCCCGCGCCTCCTCCACCGCCGTCTCCGCCTCCCAACCGTAGGCGTGCGAGCGGCTGGCCGGATTGCCGAACTTCTCGGTCAAATAGGGAATCATTTTGGCGGCGACGCGCGGATCGACCGGCGTGGTCGCCGAGTAGTCGAGGTAGATGGGCTTTTTCACGATAACGGATCTTGCCGCAATCGAATCGGTTTCACTCAGGCGGGCAACGGGACGACCTTGCGCGCAACCGCGCGACGCCGGTCCATCAGCACGGTCACATTGCCGTCTTTCGCGAGTTGCCCGGTCACGAGGTCCTGCAGCGTCACCGAGTTCAGATATTCGTACAGCTTTTCGTTCAGCGTGGTCCATAAATCATGCGTCATGCAGCGCTGGTCGTCCCGACAGTTTTCCATGCCGCCGCATTGCGTCGCATCAAGCGGCTCGTCCACGGCGAGGATGATCTCGGCCACCGAGACCGTCTCGGCGGAGCGCGCCAGGCAGTAACCGCCGCCGGGACCGCGTACGCTCTGCACCAGCTCATGCCGGCGCAGCTTGCCGAACAGTTGCTCCAGATAGGACAGGGAAATGCTCTGGCGCGCTCCGATGCCAGCCAGGGTCACCGGACCCTCCTGCTGGCGCAAGGCCAGGTCCAGCATCGCGGTCACCGCAAATCTGCCTTTGGTTGTCAGTCTCATGATCGTCTCCAGCAAAAAACCAAATGAATTCTATAAACTATAGTAAAGCGTGAGTTTATCTGGCAGCTATTTTTTTGCCGCCTGACGCAATCGGCCAGGGTCGAAGCGCTCCGCGACTGCGCGGTCGTCCTCGGTCCGCCCTCTGAGACTTTCGATCTCGTGCTGCAACTGCTCCAGGCGGTGGTCCTGCTCCATCGAGTGGTCCAGCAATCCCTGCAGCGCCTTGGCCAGAGGATCGTCCGCCGCTTTGGCGGTGACGGCATAGGCGGAAAAACCAAGCTTGGCGGCTTTTTCCTCTCGCGACCGGTCCTGATCGTCGACAATGATGCGTGCCGGAATCCCGACCGCCGAGGCCCCGGGATGAACATCTTTCACCACCACGGCGTTGGAGCCGATCTTCGCCCCCTCGCCCACGACGATGGGTCCCAGCACCTTGGCGCCGGCACCGATGACCACGCCATTCCTCAAGGTCGGATGGCGCTTGCCCTTGTTCCAGGAGGTGCCGCCCAGGGTGACGCCATGATAAAGGGTGACGTCATCGCCGATTTCAGCGGTTTCGCCTATGACCACCCCCATGCCGTGGTCGATGAAAAAGCGCCGTCCGATGGTCGCGCCCGGATGGATTTCGATGCCGGTCAGAAAGCGGCCGATATGCGACACCATCCGTCCCAGCCAGTGCAGATTCATGTGCCACAGCCAATTCGCGATGCGGTGAATGCGCAGCGCATGGAAGCCCGGATAACAGGTGACTACCTCCCAGGTCGAGCGCGCAGCAGGGTCGCGATCGAATACGCTGGCGATGTCTTCACGGATGTTTTTAAACATAAATCTGTCCGGCAACAAATCTGATGAATATCACTGTACTAATCCCTAGTGTTTTAGTCAACTATCTGCGAAAAGAATTCAACATCCCGCGCAGAATGTTGACCTCTTCCTGTTCCAACTGGGCGCGGCCAAACAGGCGCCGCAGGCGCGGTATGAGGCGCCTGGGGTTGGCCGGGTCCAGAAAGCCGCTGGCGAGCAGGCTTTGTTCGAGGTGGGCGTAGAAATTCTCGACGTCCTCATGGCGCGCCGCTTCGAATTCGCTCGGCGGCAGCACCTGCGCACCCAGCGCCGCCACGCGCGCCTCATAGGCCATGACCTGCACCGCCGCGGCGAGATTGAGCGATGAATAGGCCGGATCGGCGGGAATATGCGCCATCGCGCGGCATTGCAGGATTTCCTCATTGGTCAGGCCGGACATTTCGGTTCCGAACACGATGGCGACCTCGCCCTGCTGCGCTGCCGCCACGAGCCCCTGCGCCGCGCTGCGCGCATCGGCGGACGCGTATGCGAGTTCGCGCCGGCGCGCGCTCACTGCCAGAGCGTAGACTGTGCCCTGCAAAGCCTCGTCCAGGGTCGCGCAGACGCGCGCGCTTTGCAGCACGTCAGACGCGCCGCTAGCCATGGCTTCGGCTTCGGCATCAGGAAATTTCTTCGGATTGACCAGATAGAGCGAGACGATGCCCATGGTCTTCATCGCGCGGGCCGCCGCGCCTATGTTCCCCGGATGTGAGGTGCGCGACAGCACAACACGAATGTGCGACAGCAGATCGGCGCTCATATTAAAATCACGCCTTCGGCGCAGGCCGCGATCACGGACCCCATATTACATGCATCCCATGCTCAACATCGCAGTGAAAGCCGCGCGGCGCGCCGGCGCCATCATCAACCGCGCCGCGCAGGACATCGACGCACTGACCGTATCGACCAAGCGCCACAATGATTTCGTCACCGAGGTGGACCAGGCAGCGGAACAGGCGGTGATCCAGATCCTGCTGAAGGCCTTTCCCGACCATGCGATTCTAGCAGAGGAGTCCGGAGCGCACGGCAAATCGGACTTCGTCTGGATCATCGACCCGCTGGACGGAACCACCAATTTCATTCACGGGTTCCCGCAGTATTGCGTCTCCATCGGACTCAGATACAAGGGCGCGGTGACGCAGGCAGTAATCTACGACCCGGGGCGCAATGAACTGTTCACCGCCACGCGCGGACACGGCGCCTACCTCAACGACCGGCGCATGCGCGTGTCCAAGCGCAGGCAACTGGACGACGCGCTCATCGGCACCGGCTTTCCGTTCCGCTCCGGTGAGCATATGGACGAATACGCGGCCGTCCTGCGCCAGGTGATGGAGCAGACTGCGGGCGTGCGCCGCGCCGGCGCCGCCGCGCTCGACCTCGCCTATGTCGCCGCGGGCCGGCTGGACGGCTTCTGGGAAATGGGCCTCGCTCCCTGGGACATGGCCGCAGGCAGCCTGCTGATCCAGGAAGCGGGCGGCCTGGTGAGCGATTTCGAGGGCGACGGCACTTACCTGGAATGCGGGAACATCGTCACCGGCACGCCCAAAGTATTCACGCCGCTGCTGCAGATCGTGGCCGCACACCATCCAAAGTAACGTTTTTAGGCCGAATAGCCGGTTTGCCGCTGCAAGCTGGGCAATTCGCTTGCCACCCTCGGCCAGCCGCCTTGCTGCGACGGGCGTGGCAAGCTGCAGGCATGCGGGAAAGTCTGACAAACACGCCACCTGCCGAACGGGAAAGAATTGGTGCGTCATAGTTGACTATTACTGTCAGGTATTGTATAGTTGACAAAATTACTCGTGTATTGCGGCTGCAGGCCTTAGTTATCTGATATTTAATGAGGTTTTTCCTATGAGACTGACGACAAAGGGGCGCTTTGCGGTGACCGCGATGGTAGATCTCGCGATGAGCCACGGAACACACCCGGTGACGCTGGCGGCGATCAGCGAGCGCCAGAAGATCTCGCTGTCTTATCTCGAGCAGTTGTTCGGCAAGCTGCGCCGCCGCGCGCTGGTCGACAGCGTGCGCGGGCCCGGCGGCGGCTATCGCCTCGCCCTGGACATGACGCAGATATCGGTCGCCGACATCATTCTCGCGGTCGACGAGACGCTTGACTCGACGCAATGCGGCGGCAGGGAAAACTGTCGCGATGAGAACAAATGCATCACTCACAATCTGTGGGCCAATCTCAACCAGCATATTTTCGGCTATCTCGGCGCGGTGACGCTCAAACAGCTGGTTGACGAGCAGAAACCCAGACCAAGCGGCGTGGCGCAGGTGCACGACATGCGCGAGACCTTGCAAAAGCGCCAGCGCGCCGCAATTTCGATCTAAGGATGTGCTGAGCGAGGGTCCGGGGATGGGGTAGGTCCCTTCCCTTCCCGCCCGGCCCCTAGTAAATTCCCCAAGTCAGAGGAAGCCCTGACCATAACGGGAACCCAATTAGAGCTTCACCAATTCTTTTTACAGGCGAAACCATGGCAATTTCGGTGACTGAAAATGCGGCAAGACAGATCCAGAACCAGCTCGCGAAGCGCGGCAAGGGCGTGGGATTGCGCGTCGGCGTCAAGAAAGTCGGCTGTTCCGGCTATGCGTATACGTTCGACTACGCCGACGAAATGCACCCGGGCGACCAGTCGTTCGAGGCGCACGACGCGAAAGTGGTGGTGGACGCTGAAACGCTGTCGGTTCTGGACGGCTCGCGCCTCGATTTCGTCAAGGAAGGCTTCAAGCAAGTGTTCAAATTCGACAATCCCAACATCGACAGCACTTGTGGCTGCGGCGAGAGCTTCAACATCAAGCAATCCGCCAAAGCCAAGCCGCAAGAATCCTGACGAGCCGTTGCAAAATGGATTTTGCAGCGGGCCGGTCCAGGGGGGCATGAGGGGTGGCATCCCCGCATTTGGAAATTGATTCTGAAGCAATTGCAATGGCACGAGCATTCTTCCGGCGTGCTGAATATTCAACAATAAGGTATGTGAATCCGCAATGAGCACGGTACTGCAAAATCTCGTCAACCAGCCCTACCAGCACGGCTTCGTTACCGATATCGAAGCCGATGTCGCGCCCAAAGGCCTCAGCGAAGACACGATCCGGCTGATTTCGGCCAAGAAGAACGAGCCCGAGTGGCTGCTCGAACTCAGGCTCACGGCCTATCGGCATTGGCTCACGATGGAAGAGCCCCAGTGGCCGAACGTGAAATATCCGAAGATCGATTTCCAGGCGATCAGCTATTACTCGGCGCCCAAGCCGAAGAACAAACTCGCCAGCATGGACGAAGTCGATCCCGAATTGCTGCGCACATTCGAGAAACTCGGCGTGCCGATGAACGAGCGCGCGAAGCTTGCCGGCGTCGCGGTCGACGTGATTTTCGACAGCGTGTCGGTGGCGACCACCTACAAGGCGAAGCTCGCCGAAGTCGGCATCATCTTCTGTTCGATCTCGGAGGCGGTGCATGAGCACCCCGAGCTGGTTCGCAAGTATCTGGGCAGCGTGGTGCCGGTCGGCGACAACTACTATGCGGCGCTCAACTCGGCGGTATTCACCGACGGTTCGTTCTGCTTCATCCCCAAGGGCGTCAAATGCCCGATGGATCTGTCGACCTATTTCCGCATCAACACGGAAAGTTCGGGGCAGTTCGAGCGCACCCTGATCGTGGCCGAGGAAGGCGCGTCGGTATCCTATCTCGAAGGCTGCACCGCGCCCAAATTCGACACCAACCAGCTGCACGCCGCAGTGGTCGAGCTGATTGCGCTCGACAACGCCGACATCAAGTATTCGACGGTGCAGAACTGGTATGCGGGCGACGAGAACGGATTGGGCGGCATTTACAATTTCGTCACCAAGCGCGGGCTGTGCAAGGGCGTGAATTCGCGCATCTCCTGGACGCAGGTCGAGACCGGCTCGGCGATCACCTGGAAATATCCGAG
>JADGRR010000569.1 GCA_017880745.1 Burkholderiales bacterium | reverse complement strand
AAAAGCAACCCCGCCGGGATACAGCCCGGCCAACCGCCGCAGCCGGTGATAGGAAATAACAGCTGGTTATCCACCTGATGAAGCGTGCAGACGGAGCGGTTGTTGCGGCAAATCTTGTCAGTCACGCGTCTGCATGATTTAGCTCGCCTGCCATGGCCCGCACCCCCCCGACCATCCTGGTGTTCGACTCCGGCCTTGGCGGCCTCACCGTCTATCGCGAAGTGGCCGCGGCGCTGCCCGGCGCGCGTTTCGTTTATGTCGCCGACGACGCCGGCTTTCCCTACGGGAACTTGGCCGAAGATGCGCTGGTCGCGCGGGTCACCGAGGTGATCGGCGCAAGCGTTTCACAGCATGCGCCCGATCTGGTGGTGGTGGCCTGCAACACCGCCTCCACACTGGCGCTTACCGAATTGCGCGCGCGCTTTTCGGTGCTTTTCGTCGGCACCGTGCCGGCGATCAAGCCGGCGTGCGCGCAGTCGATGAGCAAACGCGTGGCGGTGTTGGGCACGCAAGCCACCGTAAGCCGCGAATATACCCGCGCGCTGATCCGCGAATACGCTTCGGGCTGCGACGTAGTCCTGGTCGGCTCGCCGCGCTTGGCCAGTTTTGCCGAGGCTGAACTTGCAGGCCAGCCGGTCGCCGACGCAGCCATCAAGGCTGAGATCGCCGGCTGCTTCGTCGATGCGGACGGACGCCGCACCGATACGGTGGTGCTCGCCTGCACGCATTATCCGCTGTTGATCGATCGCTTCCGCGCCGTCGCGCCGTGGCCGGTCGATTGGCTGGATCCGGCGCCGGCGATCGCCCGGCGGGTCGCCGACCTGATGCGCGGACGCCCACCGGCTTCACCGGTACCGCCGCCGCGGATCGTATTCACGTCGGGGCACACGCCCTCGCCGGTGCTTGCCGCGGCGCTGGCGAAATACGGGTTTTAAGCGCCGCCGAGGTGCGGCCACACTTCCAGCGCGCCGCGCCAGATCATGTCACCGGCAACGTAGAGGATGATCGCCAAGCCGCCATAGGCGATCCAACGGTGCCGGCCGAGCAGGCGTGCGACGAAGCTCGCGGCGACCCCCATCAGCACAATCGATAGACCGAGCCCGAACACCAAGGCGACCGGATGGTCGCGCGCGGCTCCAGCCACCGCCAACACATTATCGAGCGACATCGAGACGTCCGCCATCACGATCTGCCAGGCGGCTTGCGCGAAACTCTTAGGCGGCGCATGCGCGTTGCCGTCTGCCAACGCCGCCTCGGGGTGCGAAGGCCCGCGCAGTTCGCGCCACATCTTCCAGCATACCCACAGCAGCAGAATGCCGCCGGCGAGCAGCAGGCCCACGATGCCCAACAGCTCAATGGCGAAGACCGCAAACAAAATGCGCAGCACGGTCGCAGCGATTATGCCGACCAGGATCGCACGCGCCCGTTGCTCCCGGGCGAGGCCCGCCGCCGCCAGGCCGATGACGACCGCGTTGTCGCCGGCCAGCACCAGGTCGATCATGATCACCTGGAAGAAGGCTGCGAAGGCTTCAGGCGACAGGGAAAGAAATTCGGTCATAACGGCTCTGGGCCCTTCGGCGCTTAATCAGTCCGACATTGCAGCCTTTTGGCTGCCAGCGGGGCCCATCCTGACCGGCCTGAAATGGGGTCGCCCGGCGCCCCTGCAAGCCCTTTGGCGACCCTTGCCGCCCGGTTTGACACCCTGAGCCTTACCCCCTAAAACCCGCGCGTCCTGCGGGTTTTATGCCCAGACAGGGCGTTTCGCGACCCGTGGCAAGACCTTGCGCTTACGAGGTTCTGCCTGTCGTCTCCGGAGTGATCCGGGGCAAAGGAGGGCGCGGTTCCTCAAGCCCTGAAGACCAACAGAGGACGCGAATGACCAAGCGCCAAGAATCCAAGTACAAACTCGACCGCCGGATGGGCCAGAATATCTGGGGCCGTCCCAAAAGCCCGGTTAACCGGCGCGAATACGGCCCCGGCCAGCACGGCCAGCGCCGCAAGAGCAAGCTCTCCGACTTCGGCGTGCAGCTCAAGGCCAAGCAGAAGCTGCGCGGCTATTACGGCAACATTTCCGAGCGCCAATTCCGCGGCATTTATGACGAGGCCATCCGCATGAAGGGCGACAGCGGCGCCCACATGATCGGCCTGTTGGAGCGCCGGCTCGACGCCATCATCTTCCGCGCCAAGTTCGTGCCCACCGTGTTCGCGGCACGCCAGTTCATCAATCACGGCCACATCAAGGTGGACGGCAAGCGCGTGAACATCCCGAGCTACCGGGTCAAGGTTGGCCAGGTCGTCGAGGTGAAGGAAAAGTCGCACCAAATGAATCTGGTGCTGGAGGCACAAGCCCTGACCGAGCGCGACGTGCCCGACTACATCGATGTCGATCCCGCCAAGCTGACCGCCAAGCTCAGCCGCATCCCCGCGTTCTCCGATGTGCCCTATGCGGTGCAGATGGAGCCGCACCTGGTGGTGGAATACTACTCACGCTAGCGCGCGATTCAGCAGTCGACGATTAAAATCCCCCGCCCCCAAAAGGCGGGGGATTTGTTATGAGGGAGCGCATGGCCAATTACAGCCGTCGGTCTCTAGTCGCCGCGACAGCCGCACCGCTCTTTGCCCGCAGCCTGCCCGCGAAACGCGCCGGCTTTGTCATCGGCGCGCGGCGCAATTATGCGTCATAGCGTTTTGTGCCGGTTGCCTAACGT
>JADGRR010000073.1 GCA_017880745.1 Burkholderiales bacterium | reverse complement strand
GGGGATTTACGCCCCGAAGGTCTCGATCCCCCTTGAGGGGAAAGTCCCCTTGGGGGACAAGGGGGGCCGGGAGGGAAGGGGCTCCTTCCTTCCCAAGAGCCCCTTGTTCCGCAGAACAGCGCTTTTCTCTCGCCAAAGACTCGCTGCTCAATTTTATCCCATCCGGCTAAAGCATTACCCCGCTACGACGCTCAGAGCGGCGGCCGGCTTGGCGCCCGGGTTGTTCACGCCAACCGCCTCACGCACGCGCGCTTCGATCTCGATGGCAAGCTCCGGATGCTCCTTGAGGTATTCGCGCGCGTTGTCCTTGCCCTGGCCGATCTTGTCCTTGTTGTAGGCGTACCAGGCGCCGGATTTTTCGACGATGCCGTGCTTCACGCCGAGTTCGATGATTTCTCCCTCGCGCGAAATGCCCTCGCCATAGAGGATGTCGAACAGCGCCTCGCGGAACGGCGGCGCCATCTTGTTCTTCACCACTTTCACCCGCGTTTCGTTGCCGATCACTTCCTCGTTCTTCTTGATCGAACCGATACGGCGAATGTCCAGCCGCACCGAGGCGTAGAACTTGAGCGCGTTGCCGCCGGTAGTGGTCTCCGGACTGCCGAACATGACGCCGATTTTCATGCGAATCTGGTTGATGAAAATCACCAGGGTGTTGGTGCGCTTGATGTTGGAGGTGAGTTTGCGCAGCGCCTGGCTCATCAGACGCGCCTGCAGGCCCATCTGCGGCTCGCCCATCTCGCCCTCGATCTCGGCCTTGGGCGTAAGCGCGGCCACCGAATCGATGACCACCACGTCGACCGAACCCGAGCGCACCAGCATGTCGGCGATTTCCAGCGCCTGCTCACCGGTGTCGGGCTGCGAAATGAGCAGGTCTTCGACTTTCACGCCCAGCTTCTGCGCATACTGCGGGTCGAGCGCGTTCTCGGCGTCGATGAACGCCGCAGTGCCTCCCATCTTTTGCATCTCTGCGATCACCTGCAGCGTCAGCGTCGTCTTGCCGGAGGATTCCGGCCCGTAAATTTCGACCACGCGACCGCGCGGGAGCCCGCCTACGCCCAGCGCAATGTCCAAGCCGAGCGAGCCGGTGGAGACCACCTGCACGTCATCCTGTATCGCGTCCGAATCCATACGCATGATGGAACCCTTGCCGAACTGCTTTTCAATCTGCGCGAGCGCGGCTGCGAGGGCTTTGGTCTTGTTGTCATCCATGAAAATCTCCTTCGGTTTCGGTGGCAATGAATACATCAACGGACGCTAGGCTTCCAGCGTTGACCTGTATTTTTATACAGTTTTTGATTTTGTGCAACACCCGTAAGAAAAACAAGGGTTTGAGAACGCATGAACGAAAGTACTACAGTGTACGGCCGGCGCGGATTACCCCCACGCCCACGCCTTCGATGGCGAATTCCTCGCGCCTGGTGTCGACGATAATGGGCTCGAATTCGGGGTTCTCGGGGACAAGTTCGATGATCGCGCCGCGGCGGCGCAGCCGCTTGACCGTCACCTCGTCGTTAAGGCGCGCGACAACGACCTGCCCGGCGCGGGCTTCACTGGTCTTGTGCACGGCGAGCAGGTCGCCATCATGAATGCCGGCATCGCGCATGCTCATGCCGCGCACCTTCAGCAGATAATCGGCGCGTGGATTGAACAGCGCCGGATCGATCTGGTAATGCGCCTGGACGTGCTCCTCCGCCAGGATGGGCGAGCCGGCAGCAACGCGTCCGATGAGCGGAATGCCGCCGCCGTCCTTCAGGCGGATGCCGCGCGCCGAGCCTTTTACGATCTCGATCGCGCCCTTGCGCTCGAGCATGCGCAGATGCTCCTCGGCCGCGTTATGCGAACTGTAGTCCATGGCCTCGGCGATCTCCGCACGGGTAGGCGGAAGGCCAGTGGTTTCAATGGCCTGGCGAATCAGCGTCAGGATTTCCTGCTGCTTGGCGGTCAGCGCTTCCATCGGCGAACCTCGGCTTGCTGCGGAGCCTGTATCTTTATACAGTTTCCGGCTCCAGTCAAGTGCCGCCTCCGACATCCCGCCCGCGCGCGGGCGTGCCGCCGGCGGATCTCCTCGGCCGATCGCGTGGGAGGAATAAGACAGGGGCCGCGCTTCGCAGCGGGAAATCTGCCAGTCTCAGGTGGCCTGAGCCGCCATCCGCACCGGGATGCGGCGCGAACCGAACCCGTGATCGAAGGGCTGGTAGCGTCCGGCAACGGCCCCGCCGCATTCCCGGCAATGCCCGTCCGCGGTAACACGATAGTCGAGGATGTTGTACCAGTCGCGCACGATCAGGGCATTGCCGCAGTGCGGGCAGAATGTGGTGCCGCCCTCGGTATCGTGCACGTTGCCGGTGTAGACGTAATGCAACCCGTGCCTTAGCGCAATGCGCCGCGCGCGCGCAAGCGTGGCCGCGGGCGTCGCCGGGACGTCGGTCATTTTCCAGTCGGGATGGAAGGCGGAGAAATGCAGCGGCACATCCGGCCCCAGTTCCTGCGCGATCCAGGTGCACATCGCCTCGAGTTCGGCATCGCTGTCGTTCTTGCCCGGAATCAGCAGCGTGGTGATCTCGAACCATACCCCGGTTTCGTGCTTGAGATATTTCAGCGTCTCCAGAATCGGCGCGAGGTGGGCGCCGGTGAGTTTGACGTAGAACTCGTCGGTGAAGGCTTTGAGATCGACGTTGGCCGCGTCCATCTTGGCGTAGAACTCGCGCCGCGGCGCATCGTGCATATAGCCCGCAGTCACCGCTACCGTCTGCACGCCCACGGCATGGCAGGCGTCGGCCACGTCCATGGCGTACTCGGCGAAGATCACCGGGTCATTGTAGGTGAAGGCCACGCTCTTGCAGCCCAGCCGTTGCGCTGCCTGCGCAATCTCTTCCGGGCTGGCCGCGTCGGCCAGGCTGTCCATGTCGCGCGACTTGGAGATGTCCCAGTTCTGGCAGAACTTGCAGGCGAGGTTGCAGCCGGCGGTGCCGAAGGAGAACACGCTCGATCCCGGATAGAACTGGTTCAGCGGCTTTTTCTCGATCGGATCGACGCAAAAGCCGGACGAGCGTCCATAGGTGGTGAGCAGCATCTGCTCGCCTTGGCGCATGCGCACGAAGCACAGGCCACGCTGGCCCTCGTGCAGGCGGCAGTCGCGCGGGCAAAGGTCGCACTGCATCCGGCCGTCCTCGAGCATATGCCACCAACGCGCGGGGTATTGGCTTTCGGCGACGCTCATGCCCCGTCGTCCTTCCACTCTGCCTCCTTCCATTTCAGCACGCGGTAACGCTGGATGCCGCATTTCGCCGTGCTAACACTGGGCGACAGCCCGGCTTTGCGCTTGAGTTCGGCGACGAACTGCTCGGGATCGGGCAGGCTGTCCCAGACCTGCGGCAGGAAAGTGCCACGCGCCTCGCCATATTCCAGGATCAGGCCGTCTTCGCCCGGCCGCAGTTGCGCGATCAGATCCGCGTGATCTGCGAAGGCAAGGCGCTTGGGCGTGGACAAGAGCGATACCTCGATGCGCGTGCTGGCGAGTTCTTCGCGCGTGAGCGGAGGGAAGCGCGGGTCGGACAGCGCCGCGGCGCGGGCATTGTGACGCACGTCTTCCCCCAACGGCCGGTGCGCTTCCAGGCTGCCGATGCAGCCGCGCAGCCTGCCATTCTGGGTCAGCGTGCCGAAGGTCGCGTGCGCCGGCTTGAGCCAGGGCTCATCTGGCAGCAGCTTGAGCTCGGACACCCCCAGCGCAGCCTCGATGCTGTTCCGCGCAATCTCGAGCAGCGTGCGTCCATGCTCCTCGGCGAAATTCTGCGCGCCGTCCCAGAACGCAAACGCGGCGTAACCCACTACCCGCCCGCGGCCGCCAGCGGTGTCACCGGAATTGCGCAGATCGAGCAATTCCACGTTCAAATTATGGCGCTTCGCCGCAAGCAGCATGCCCGCGACCGGCGTCGCCCCGCAGGCCTGCTCATGATCGATCTCGGTGGAGAAGTCCAGGATCGCCTGGGCGGTGCCGCGGTCGATGGCGCAGGCCTCGGCGTATGGATGGTAATGCGACAGGTCCGAACTGATAACGATCAGGGTTTCAGCACCTCCCCAAAGCCTGTCGATTACCTCGGCTACCTGCTCCGGCGTGGCCGCACCTACGGCCAGCGGCACCAGGCTGAATTCGCCCAGCACGCGCTGCAGGAAAGGCAGCTGCACCTCCAGCGCGTGCTCCTCGGCATGCACCGCGCTGCTCACCACCACTTGGGGCAGGCCGGCGAGCGACTCGATCGCCTCCCGGTCTATGGGCACTTGGCCCAGCGGTGTGGCGAACGCGGCCGCGTCGGGCAACGCGAGCCCGCGCACCGGCACGCGATGGCAGGGGCCGAGCAGCACCACCCGGCGCACGATGCCGCGTGCCGGGCGCAGCTTGTCATAGGCTTCAGCGGCGACGCTGCCGGAATAGACGTAGCCCGCATGCGGCACGATCAGCGCCTTGGGAAAGCCGGGAGCCAGGCCGCTGGCAGCGCTGTGCGCGAGCATATCATCCACATCCCGAGCCAGCTCGCGTGGAGCAGCGGGATAGAACATGCCGGCGACGGCGGCGGGACGAACGGAAGCCATGGGACTTATATGGGGACGGCGATGCTTAATTCTAGGCCCGCTGCGGCTCCGGTCAAGCACAACCTCCCACTTGCCGCCATCAATCTTCGAGCAGCTTCAGAACGCCCTGCAGCGCTGCAATCACCGATTGCCTGCGCACGCTTTCGCGGTCCCCCTTGAAATGCCGCGTTTGCACGCCAATTTTCCCGTCCGCCATCGCCCAAGCGAAGCAGACCATACCCAGCGGCTTTTCCAGCGAGCCGCCGCCCGGACCGGCGATACCGGTGACCCCCAGCGCCACTTGCGCGCGGCTGTGAGCCAGCGCCCCGGTCGCCATCTCGCGCGCCGTCTGTTCACTCACGGCCCCGTGCGCGGCAAGCGTGCGAGCGCTCACCCCCAGCATCTCCTGCTTGGCCGCGTCCGAATAGGTGACGAAACCGCGCTCGAACCAATCCGAACTGCCGGCGATGCTCGTGAGCGCCTGCGCCACCCAGCCGCCGGTGCAGGATTCCGCCGTGGTCAGCGTCAACCCGTTGGCGCGGAGCCTGGCGCCGACCAAGGTGGCGAGCGCGGTCAGGGTGTCAGCGGGCATCGATAATCAACCAAACACGGCCTTGCACACAGCCATCGCCAATAGGGTATAGAACGCCGCGAGAATATCGTCGAACATCACCCCCAGGCCGCCTTTCAACTGGGCGTCGACCTGGCGGATCGGCGGCGGCTTGACCACATCGAAGAAACGGAAGCCGAAAAACGCAAATGCCTGCCACTGCCAGGCCGGCGGCGCGAGCAGCAACACCAGCTGGAACGCGACGATCTCGTCCCAGTTCATGCCGCTGTGATCGGCAATGCCCAGATCGCGCCCGGTGCGCGCGCAGGCCCACACGCCGAGCAGGAACATCGCCGCGATCAGCGCCAGCATCGCGAGCGGCCCGTAGGGAGCGAGCAGGTCGCTGGCGACCCAGTACACCGGAAAACCGAGCAGTGTGCCCACGGTGCCGGGGGCAAAGGGCGACAGCCCGGTGCCAAAGCCGAGCGCGATGAAGCGGGCCGGATGCGCCAGCATGAAGCCCGCGGTAGGACGCAGAATCGCGTTAGCGTTCATTGAGCTGTTTCAAGATGAGCGGATACTTCCCCTCATACTCCCCTAATTCGGCAGTTTGCAAAATTCATTTTGCAACGGATTCCAAAAGAGCGCGGGGACCGAGGGGGAAACGCAACGGTCGCGCCCCGTCCTTGGTCGCGCATATTCCTCCTAGTTGAAATGATCGAACCCTTTGCGTTCCAGCTGCATCGGTTCTCCGTCCGCATCGCAAACCGACACCAGACCCGGCTCACCCACGCTGACGCTTCCGATGCATGTCAGGGCGAGACCCAACTCGGCTCCAAGCGCCGCGACTCGTCCGTGCGCGTCCACTGCGGCGGTGAAAGCGAGTTCGTAATCGTCGCCGCCGGCGAGCAGACATTCCTGCGCCAGGCGCTCGTCCGCACAGGCTTTGAGCGCACGCGAGCGCGGCAACTCGGCATAGCGCAGTTCCAGCGCAACGCCGGAGCGTTCGCCGATATGCCCCACGTCAGCCACCAAGCCGTCCGAGACATCGATGGCACTCGTGGCCAGGCCGCGCAGCGCCAACCCCAGCGCCACGCAGGGCACGGGCGTGTGCAGGCGCGCAAGACAGTGCGCCAGCGCCGCATCGGCAAGGCGGATGCGTCCGTTCAGGTGAGCCAGCGCCAGCGCCGCGTCCCCGGTGCAGCCTGACAGCCACACCTCGTCCCCCGCCTTGGCGCCATCGCGGCGCAACGCCAATTCCGGCGGCACGGCACCGATCACGGTAATGCAAAGGTTGCGCGGCCCGCGCGTGGTGTCCCCGCCGATCAGTTCCACACCAAAGGCGTCGGCCAGCGCAAAGAACCCCTGCGTGAACTGCGCGAGCCAGGGTTCGTCGGCCTCGGGGAGAGCCAGCGCCAAGGTTGCGTAGCGAGGCGCGGCACCCATTGCCGCGAGATCGGAAAGATTCACCGCCAGCGCCTTGTGGCCCAGTTTGGCAGCATCGGTGCCGGCGAGAAAATGCCGCCCCTCGACCAGCATGTCGGTCGATACCGCCAGCACCGTGCCGGGCTCCAGCGCAATCAGGGCGCAGGCGTCGCCCACGCCCAGCAGCGCGCGCTTCGCCGCGCGGGTGAAATAGCGGCGAATGATGTCGAATTCGGAAGGCAAGGCTGTTTAGGCGCCGGCCTTGCGCGCCTTGACCTCGGCCGGGCGCAGCCTGGCGGCGAGCTTGTCCAGCACGCCGTTAACGTACTTGTGGCCGTCGGTGCCGCCATAGGACTTCACCAGCTCCACGGCCTCGTTGATCACCACCTTGTAGGGCACGTCGGGCACGTGGGCCAGTTCGTAGGCGCCGATCAGCAACACGCCGCGCTCCACCGGCGAGAGCTCGTCGAGCGGGCGGTCGAGCAAAGGAGCGAACGCAGCATCGAGTTCGGCGGCATCGGCGATGACACCATCAAGGAGCAGATCGAGATACTTCCGGTCGGCCTTTTCATAGCCCTTGAATTCGGCCAGGTGCGCGCGGATCTCGTCCGCATTCTCCTCGGCGAGCAACCACTGGTACAGTCCCTGCAATGCCAGCTCGCGCGCCTTATGCCGTGCGCTTTTCATTCCTGATTTCCCTGATCAGATTCGCCATTTCCACCGCCACCTCGGCGCAGTCGCTGCCCTTCTGCGCGACCCGCGCCATGGCCTGCTCCTCGGTGTCGGTAGTGAGGACGCCGTTGGCAATGGGTACGCCAGCATCGAGTTGCACCTGGGTGATGCCGGCAGCAGATTCGTTGGATACGACCTGGAAGTGATAGGTGTCGCCGCGCACCACCGCGCCCAGGGCGATCAGCGCGTCGTAATGGCCGGTGGCGGCAAGCTGTTGCAGCGCGAGCGCGATCTCCAGCGCGCCGGGCACGCTCGCTACCGTGACGCGGCCGGGTGCGACGCCGAGCCCTGTCAGACGCTCCAGACAGGCAGCGAGCAAGCCGGCCCCGATGTTCTCGTTGAAGCGGGCGCGCACAACGGCGATGCGCAGTTCCGCCCCGTTCAGAACGGGCTTGATCTCCCTCATTGTCCCGCCTTCGTGCCGCGCTGCGGCTGAACGTACTCGGCCACCTCCAGATCCCAGCCGGCCATGCTGGGCATCTTGCGCGGCGTGGCCATCAGCCGCATCTTGCCCACATCGAGATCGCGCAGGATCTGCGCGCCGATGCCATAAGTCAGCAGCTCCATTTTCGCCGCGGGCCACGGTTTGCTTTGGCTGACGACGCGCTCGGCGAGCTGCTGCGCGCTTTCCGCGCAATTGAGCAGGACGATGACGCCGCTGTCGGCCGCGCCGATCGCCGCCAGCGCCTCGTGCACGCCCCACGAATGCGCGCCGGGCGCGGTATCGAGGAGATCGAGCATGGACGTCGGCTCGTGCACGCGCACCAGGGTGGGCGTGTCGGGATCGATCGCCCCGCGCACCAGCGCCACGTGGGTCGCGCCGGAGAGCTTCTCCCGATACGCGAGCATGCGAAAGCTGCCGTGCGCGGTGGCGATGTCGCGCTCGGCCACGCGCTCGACCAGCGATTCCGTCTGGCTGCGGAAATGGATCAAATCCGCAATGGTGCCGATCTTCAGCTCATGCGCCTTGCCGAATTCGATCAGGTCCGGCAGCCTGGCCATGCTGCCATCGTCTTTCATGATTTCGCAGATCACCGCCGCGGGCGTGAGGCCGGCGAGCGCGGTCAGGTCGCAACCGGCTTCGGTGTGCCCGGCGCGCACCAGCACCCCGCCGGGCTGCGCCGCGATCGGGAATACATGCCCGGGCTGGACGATGTCCTCGGGCTTCGCCTCGCGCGCCACCGCCGCTTGCACGGTGCGGGCGCGGTCGTGCGCCGAGATCCCGGTGGTAACCCCGGTTGCCGCCTCGATCGAGACGGTAAACGCCGTGCCGTGGGAAGAACGGTTCTCCTGAGTCATCGGCGTGAGCTGCAGCTGGCGGCAGCGTTCCTCGGTCAGGGTGAGGCAGATCAGGCCGCGGGCGAACCTGGCCATGAAGTTGACTTTCTCGGCTGTGACGAAATCCGCCGCGAGCAGCAGGTCGCCCTCGTTTTCGCGGTCTTCCTCGTCCACCAGAATTACCATCTTGCCGGCCTTGATGTCCGCGATGATTTCCTCGGTGCGACTGATATTGAGGTTCGATTGCTGGTCAAACAGGCGGTGGACCTGATGCATTTGACGGCACTCCATATGGAACCCGGCGATTATAAGAGCTTATTGGAAAACGAGGGGATACATGCGTCCCTGATTCAGGAACCGTTTCGGCATTTCTGAAACGGCCCCCAAGCGCATCCCCCGGCCGGTCGCGGCACCCTGCCGGGACTTGAGCAAGGTCAAACAAAGCGCTCATTTCCCCGGCGCCGACGCTTGAAATCGCTTCCGCCGGGGTTATATTGGTCGAAGAGGAGGCAGCTTTTAAGGCGATATCAATCATGTCCATGTCCACCACCCGAGTCAAAGCCACCGATCCCGCGACGCCGCATGAATCCGTCGCATCCACGCCTCCTGACATCGCGCGCACCCTGCAATCGGTGTTCGATCCCTTCGGCATGTACGCGTCGATTTTCCAATCGCAGCAGGCTTGGGCGCAGCATCCGCAGGAATGGCTGCATGCGCTGGACCGGCTGGCGCGGGAGATGGGTGCCCTCGAGGTGCACGGCTTGCGCCGCGCCCTCAAGCTGGAGCAGGAAGACTACATCAAGCCGGCCGAAGGCGATGCGCGCTTCGACGCCAGCGAATGGCGCGACGATCTCGCCTACGACCTGCTCAAGCAGTGGTACCTGCTCTATACCCGCTGGCTTGGGGAAGCAGTCTACGACACGCCGGCAATGACCAAGCATAACCGGCGCCGCGCCGCATTCTGGGTGCGCCAGTGGTTCAACGCGGTTGCCCCGACTAATTTCTTTCTCACCAACCCGGTTGCGATCCGCAAATTCTACGAAACCAACGGTGAAAGCCTGGTGGCGGGGCTGAAGCTTTTATCCGAGGACGAGCGCGCGGGCGACCTGCAGATGGTCGACACCAGCAGTTTTTCCGTCGGCCACAATCTTGCCACCACTCCCGGGTCCGTGGTGTTCCGCAACGAGCTGATCGAGTTGATCCACTATGCGCCGATGACCGAGCAGGTGCACGCAGTGCCGTTGCTGTTCGTGCCGCCGTGGATCAACAAATTCTACATTCT
>JADGRR010000568.1 GCA_017880745.1 Burkholderiales bacterium | reverse complement strand
CCACGCCCGCGGGCAAGCAGCCGAACCGTGGCACGGTGCTGTTTCGCTGGGAAATCCTCAACCAGAACGGCGAAGTCGCGCTGTCGATGCTCGGCCGGCAGTTGTACCTGCGCCGGACGCCGGCGTAGCCCGGGCTCGCGCCGGTTCAGACGTGAGCTACAAGTATTATTGGGAAGACTTTTACCCCGGCCAGGTGCTCGAAACCGGGGGCTACAGCCTGTCCGAACAAGAAATCATCGAGTTCGCCAGGAAATACGACCCGCAGCCCTTCCATACCGACAGCGAAAAGGCGAAGCAGACTTTTTTTGGCGGACTGATCGCGAGCGGCTGGCAGACTGCCAGCCTCGGCATGCGCATGATCTGCGACCTTTACCTGCTCGAGGCGGCGAGTCTGGGCTCGCCCGGCATCGACGAGCTGCGCTGGGTAAAACCGGTGCGTCCGGGCGACACGTTGCGGCTGAAAGCGACCGTGCTCGAAACGCGCGCCTCGTCCAGCCGCCCCGACATGGGCACGGTGCGTTCGCGTTCTGAAGTCTACAATCAGCACGGCGAACTGGTGATGCACATGTCGGGTGTCGGCATGTTTCGGCGCCGCAGTCCGGGAGAGTAGCGAATTTCCGGCCCGGCTAGCGCTTCCCGCCGTAGCCGACCAGGCCCATCAGCAGCCGCGCGCAGCCGTACGCGCTCCAGATGAGCAAACGCCGCCACAGCGGCTGACGATGCCAGACGCTTTTCGCGACCACCTTGGCGCCGTCCTGCATGTGCTCGTTCAGGCTGCGACCCAACTCCAGCGAAAATTTTGCGTCGTCGACGACGACGTTGGCCTCGCGCGCCAGCATCAGGCTGAACGGATCGATGTTGGAGGAACCCACCGTCGCCCAGCGCTGATCGATTACGGCGACCTTGGCGTGCAGAAAGCTCTTGTGATATTCGTAGATCTCCACGCCCGCGTCGAGCAGCGACCCGTACAGTGCGCGCGTGGCATAGTGCAGCAGCACGTATTCGACCCGGCCCTGCAGCAGCAGCACCACGCGCACCCCGCGCCTGGCCGCCTCGCGCAGCGCATGGCGGAAGCGCGCGCCGGGGAAGAAATAGGCGTTGGCGATGACGATCTCCTCGCGCGCCTCTGCGATCGCGGCGAGATAGGCATCCTCGATGTCGGATCGATGGCGCAGGTTGTCGCGCAGCGCCAGCGCGGCGCGCTGATTGCCGTGCGCGGCGGCACTGACCGGCGCATGCCGCTGCGCGCTGCGCCTGAGACTCGCCCAGGCGACCCGGTGCCACAGGTGCGCGGTCTGGTCCAGAACACTCGCGATCAACGGCCCCTCGATGCGCACGGCATAGTCGTAGCGCGGCGGCGTATGCCGGGGCGTATGCATGTCGTCGATGATGTTGATGCCGCCGACGAAGGCCACGCGAGCGTCCACCACCACCAGCTTGCGGTGCAGCCGGCGCAGGCGGTTGCGCCGCAGCGTGAGGGGCGAGGTCTTGGGGCCGAATATCAGCACTTCAATATTGGCCGCGGAGAGCAGCCGCCGCGTTTGCTCGAAGATGCCCTTGGAGCCGAAGCCGTCCACCAGCACATGCACCCTCACGCCGCGCCCGGCTGCGCGCACTAGCGCAGCGGCGATGCGTCTGCCGGTCTCGTCGTCTGCGAAAATGTAAGTTTCGACATAGATCTCGCTTTGCGCCACGTCGAAGGCCTGCTCCAGCGCCGGAAAATAGGCGCTGCCGTTGGTGAGCAGCTGCAGCCTGTTGCCGTCCAGGAATTCCAGCGTCATCGCAGTTCCAGCTCGACGCTCAGCGCGGCATGATCGGAAATGCGCGACCAGGGCAGGCCATGGTGCACTTCGGCGTGGCGCACGTCGAAACCGCGCGCGTAGATGCGGTCCAGGCGCAGCAGCGGGAAAGTGCTCGGGAAAGTGCGCGCCGGCCGCCCGCGCTGGTCGCGAAACACCTCCTTCAGGTCGAGTTCCGCCACCAGCTGGCGCCCGGCGGAATTGCGCCAATCGTTGAAATCGCCGGCGACGACCAGCGGCGCGCCCGCGGGCACCAGGCGCTGCACGCGTTCGGTCAGCGCCGACAGCTGGCGCCGGCGCCCGCGCTCATTCAAGCCAAAGTGCACGCACAGGCAGTGCAGACTCGTTCCACCGAGCGCGACTTCGCAATGCAGCAGCCCGCGTTTTTCGAAGCGGTGCGCGGACACATCCTGGTTCTCCGCGCTGATGATGGGAAAGCGGCTGAGGATGGCGTTGCCGTGGTGACCCTGGTCGTATACCGCATTGCGGCCGTAGGCGTAGTCCTGCCACACCTCGTCGGCGAGAAACTGGTACTGCGGCTCCGCCGGCCAGTTGCGGATGTGCTCGGCGTGATCCTCATGCTCGCCCTGCACTTCCTGCAGAAACACGATGTCCACATCGAGCAGGCGCAGATGGTGGCGCAGCTCGTGCACCATCATGCGCCGGTTGAAATGCGAAAAACCCTTGTGGATGTTGTAGGTGGCGATGCGCAGCTTCATCCCGAACCGACGCGCTACGTGACTATGGCCGCGGCCGGCATCAGGGCTTCAAGCCCTGAAACAGCTTCTCGCGCCCGACCTTGATCAGGAATTCGCCGTCGTACATGAAGATGTCGGCGGTGGCGAAAGTGTCGCCGAAAGCCTCCGGGATGAACGAGCCCGTGCCGATCACGTCCACCGGTGCGCGCGCATGG
>JADGRR010000567.1 GCA_017880745.1 Burkholderiales bacterium | reverse complement strand
GTTTCTGCCACGCAGGATCGGTAAAGCGCCGATCGGTTTTCTCCGGCGCAAACGGCGGGGCGTTAGCGCCGCTTTGGCCCGTCGTCAGGCCCATCAGGCGGTTACTAAAAATGACGGCCTGCAGCGCAAGCTCCAATTGCCGGCCGGGTGCGCGCGAAAGATGCGAGAACCAATCGAACCACGCGGCTGCTTGAGTGTGCGGCGACACGCCTTGCGTGACGCGCGCCATCGTGGCCCGCCCGACGCGGTTCAGTGTGTCGAAAGAGGGCAGGTCGGCGCCTTGCGAGGCCGGCAACGGTGCCGGAAATTCTGTCGGGGCTTTCGTCATCGGAATTGCTCCGCAATGTTGAAATAATGATGCCCCGATCGCGCCGCTCTCGTGTTGATCGGTATCAATGGCGGAGCGCAAATAGTCGTTACAAATCAATAAGTCATAGAAACTTCGTGGAAACCAAGAGCGGCCGCACCGCGGCCTATATCGGTAAATCCGTCAGCGTCTTCAGCACGTAGAATTGCACCAGTTCATTTCGGCCCTTTACCGGGGCTTGATGGAGTTCGTGGCCCGTGAGGTTAAGGCCGGCGGCCTCGGCTGCCGGGCGCGAGATGATGACCAAGCCATCGTACTCTTTGGTCAGGCTTTCGAGGCGGGCGCAGGTGTTCACGGTGTCCCCGATGGCGGTGAGGATTTGCGAGCGCGGCGGTCCCATCGCACCGACGATCGCCGTGCTGTGATGAATGCCGATCCCGATCCGCAACGGTTCCGGCAAGTCTTCGCGGAGCTGGTGGTTGAGCTGATCGAGGCGCGTGAGCATCTCGCGCGCGCCGCGCACGGCATCGGCGGCACCGATTGCAGGGTCCGCCGCATTGAGGCCGTAAAGCGCCATCAGCCCGTCGCCGGTGAACTGCGAGTAGTGACCGTTGGTCGCGACCAGCGCCTTGGTCATCTCATGGAAGAACTGGTTGAGAATAAACAGCACGTCATAGGGCAGCTTTGCCTCGCCCAATGTGGTGGACCCGCGCATATCGACGAAAACGACGGTGATCAGGCGCTCGCTGCCCTTAAGGCCGCCGCGCACGGTTCCGTCCGCAGCGTTAGCGTCGGCGGCCAGCAATGGCATGACCGAAATGTCGCTGGTCGGGCGAATCTGGCAGGCGAGCCGCATGCCGGGCGTAGCCCCGATGCGGGCAAGCGCCTTGGCTTCCAGTCCAGAGGCTACGGGAATCCGATCAAGTCCGTTGGTCACCAGGATTCGGCATGTGGTGCAGCGCGCTCTTCCGCCACAAACCGACGCGTGGGGGATGCCATTTTCGCGCAGGGTCTCGAGCACGGTGGCGCCCGGGTGCACCGCCACTGTCCGTCCGTTCGGATGGACCAACATCGGCGGCCGGCGGCGATGGTAGTGCCAGTTCCGCACGCTGCGTGCGGCAAAGGGCAACAACACCAAGGCGAGGTGAATGCTCCAGCCGATACGCGCGATCCGGCCGATCTCCGCCAGAGCCGTGTCTGTCAGGTTGGAATCCTTGAGCACTGATCTCGTATATTCCGGATTCTTGGCCTCGCGCAGAACCTGGTTACCCGCCGTGACATAGCCGGCGAGCGCCAAGGCCGGCAGCAGCAGGGCAAATCCAAAAAGGAAAACCCGCCACTCCGGGTACCAGGTCTTGGTGCGCCACTAGAAATGGATGCCGATACAGGCATGGGGGTCCACACGGTCAGCAGCGCGAGGGGCTGCACGATGCTCAGCCACGGGAAAAGCACCCATTGCGCGACGAGCGCGGTGCTGTAGTAACTTTCCACATTCAACGCACTCTCGGCGATGCGCGTCGAAACCACGTGCGACATCAGCAACACCGGAATGCACAAGCCGAACGCAAGCTGTGCCCATTCCCAGCGCTAAAAGCGCAGCGTGCGGCGAAGGTAGATCGACCACAATGCGTTCGCGTAGTGGACGAGCAGTGCAGATAAAAGCAGCGCGGCGCCGATCCACGTTCGTCACGGGGTCATCAGAAGATCAAGCGCGGCGTCTGCGCGCTCGAAGGAGATCAGCAGAAAGCTATGCGCCGTCAGATGACAGATGACAAAGGAAAGCAAGACGAGGGCGCTCGCGAGCCTCAGGCGGCTCCGCCACGTGTTGAGATTCCAACTCATGCTCGCGGCCCCCAACGCCATGGTTTGGATTGTAGCATGCCACTGGTGGCGGGCATCCCGCATCCCGGTCTACTTCTTGCTGGCTGACTCGGCTTTGGCCCGCATTTGCACCAGTTCGCCGTCCAGCTTCGCCAGCGCCGCCTTGAGCGCGGCGATCTCGGCCTTGGCAGCGGCCAGATCGCGCGCAGCGGTAGCAAACTTGTCGTTGGCCTCTCGCTTCAGCTTGGTCAGCTCCTGCTGAAGAAATTCGACATTGGCTTGCAGGCAGCCGGTGCGGCGCTCCATCTGCTTTTCGGCGGTGCAGACTTCCAGCCCGCGAATGTCCTGCGCGGCGGCCGGTTGCAGAAGCGCCGCCAGCAGAGCGAGGGCCACAAGGGTGCGCATTTTGATCATCTAAAATGCCGCCGCCAGATCCTTGGCGCCGGGCGATTGCGAGGCGCTCTTCATTTTGCCTTCGATGTCGGCAATCAGCGCCGCCACCACGCCGGTGCGGCGCGCCACCGGATTGCGCTCGTAGCCCGACTGCTGGAAAAAATTTGCCGTTGGCACGCGCGGGCGCAAATCATGCGG
>JADGRR010000566.1 GCA_017880745.1 Burkholderiales bacterium | reverse complement strand
TCTCCCATTGCTGATTTTCCTGATTGTGTTGCTGTTCCCATTCTATTGGATGGTCATCACCTCGCTCAAGTCGGACGCAGAATTGATCTCGGTGTCGGGCAACCCGTTTTGGCTGATCGATCCGACGCTGGCGCATTTCAAGAAGCTGCTGTTCGAAACGGATTACCCGGCCTGGATGTGGAATACGGTGGTGGTGTCGGTGGTGGCCACCTTCTTTTCGCTCGCCTCAAGCGTGCTCGCCGCGTATGCGATCGAGCGCCTGCGCTTTTCCGGCTCACGCCAGGTCGGCCTGGGCATTTTCCTCGCCTACCTCGTGCCACCGTCGATCCTGTTCATCCCACTCGCCTACATTGTGTTCAAGCTCGGACTGTACGATACGCGCTGGGCGCTGATCCTCACCTATCCGACCTTCCTGATCCCGTTCTGCACCTGGCTGCTGATGGGTTATTTCCGCTCGATTCCGTTCGAACTCGAAGAATGCGCGCTGATCGACGGCGCGAGCCGGCTGCAGATTCTGACCAAGATCGTGCTGCCGCTGGCGGTCCCGGGGCTGATCTCAGCCGGCATATTCGCGTTTACGCTGTCGTGGAACGAATTCATCTATGCGCTCACTTTCATCTCCTCCTCGGAGAACAAGACCGTGCCGGTCGGCGTCGTCACCGAACTGGTCGAGGGCGACGTCTATCACTGGGGTGCGCTGATGGCGGGCGCCCTGCTCGGCTCGGTTCCGGTGGCCGTGATGTATTCCTTCTTCGTCGAGCATTACGTCGCCGGGATGACCGGCGCGGTAAAAGAATAATCTGGCACCAGGCGCCGGCACCCCTAGGCGCCGGCTCTTTTTTCGGCATCCGCGCGCGTGCGCGGCAACCAGTCTTGTCGGAGTCTGAGCAATGAACCAAATCGATCTAAACAACCGCGTCGCCATCGTCACCGGCGGCGCGCAGGGCATCGGTCTCGCGATCGTCAAACGCATGCTCGCCTCGGGCGCGAGCGTGCGCATTTGGGACCGCGACCAGAAATTGCTGCAGCAGACGCTGTCCGGCCTGTCCGGTCCGGTGAGCAGCGACGCCGTGGACGTGGCCGACGAGAAATCGGTCCTGCAGGGAACCGCAGCGGCGGCCAAGGCGCTCGGCAAGATAGACATCCTGGTGAACAACGCCGGCATCGCCGGTGCCACCACGCCGGTGATCGACTACCCGGTCGAGGAGTGGGAGCGGGTGCTGAAAATCGACCTGACCGGACCGTTCCTGTGCGCGCGCGCGGTTGCGCCGCACATGATCAGGCAGAAATACGGCCGCATCGTCAACATCGCTTCCATCGCCGGCAAGGAGGGCAACCCCAACGCCTCGGCCTACAGCGCCGCCAAGGCCGGCGTGATCGCGCTCACCAAGTCGCTCGGCAAAGAACTCGCGCAGGACGGCGTGATGGTCAACTGCGTGACGCCGGCGGCGGCGAAGACGGCGATCTTCGACCAGATTTCGCAGCAGCACATCGATTACATGCTGTCCAAGATTCCCATGGGGCGCTTCGTCCTGGTCGAGGAAATCGCGGCCATGGCATGCTGGCTCTCTTCTGAAGACTGTTCTTTCACCACCGGCGGCGTGTTCGACATCTCCGGCGGCCGCGCAACCTACTAGCGAGGTTTCATCATGGCGAAGAAGAAACAACTACGCAGCCAATCGTGGTTCGGCCGGGAGGACATCTACGGCTTCATCTACCGCTCCTGGGTGAAAAACCGCGGCGTGCCGCACGACCAGTTCGACGGCCGGCCGGTGATCGGCATTTGCAACACCTGGTCGGAACTCACGCCCTGCAACACGCATTTTCGCGTCATTGCCGAGCACGTGAGGAACGGCATTCTGGAAGCGGGCGGTTTTCCGCTGGAATTTCCGGTGATGTCGCTGGGCGAGACGCTGATGCGGCCGACCGCAATGCTGTATCGCAACCTGGCGTCGATGGACGTCGAGGAATCGATCCGCGCCAATCCGCTGGATGGCGTGGTCCTGCTGGTGGGCTGCGACAAGACCACCCCCTCGCTGCTGATGGGCACGGCGAGCGTGGATATTCCCGCGATCGCCGTCTCCGGCGGGCCGATGCTCTCGGGCAAGTACCGCGGCACCGACATCGGCTCGGGCACCAACACCATCTCCATGTCCGAGAACGTGCGCGCCGGCAAGATGAGCGTGGACGAATTCCACGAGGCGGAATCCTGCATGCACCGCTCCCACGGCCACTGCATGACCATGGGCACCGCCTCGACCATGGCGTGCATGGTCGAGGCGCTGGGTATGGGCATGCCCGGCAATGCCGCGATTCCGGCGGTGGACGCGCGCCGCTACCTGCTCGCGCGCATGGCCGGACGGCGCATCGTCGACATGGTCAGGGAAGATCTCACTATTTCGAAGATTCTCAAGCGTGAGGCGTTCGAGAACGCGATTCGCGCCAACGCCGCGATCGGCGGCTCGACCAACGCGGTGATCCACCTGATCGCGCTCGCGGGCCGAGTAGGGGTCAAGCTCGATCTGGACGACTGGGACCGGCTCGGCCGCGGGGTGCACACCGTGCTCAACCTGATGCCCTCGGGCAAATATCTGATGGAAGATTTCTACTATGCCGGCGGCCTGCCGGTGGTGCTGCGCGAACTCGGGGAACAGGGCCTGCTGCACAAGAAGGCGCTCACCGTCAACGGCAACACCATCTGGGAAAACAACAAGAAGGC
>JADGRR010000565.1 GCA_017880745.1 Burkholderiales bacterium | reverse complement strand
GGAACAGGTGCTGTGCTTATTGACAGTTGTAACTGTCACTAACACTACCACTGGAAACGCAGTAACTAGTGGATTAAATTACGCTTTATGGCGGAGAGAGCGGGATTCGAACCCGCGATACGGTTTAACCCGTATACACGCTTTCCAGGCGTGCGCCTTCAACCGCTCGGCCACCTCTCCTGCTGACTATCGAGCCCGCGGTTACTGCCATATCCGGGCTCTTTGGGAAGCTGCGCAGCTTACGCCAGAACCCCCTGTAAGGCAATGGAAAAACAGCTTCCTGGACTGCGGCATATCGGCCTTTTGGCACTCCACGCGCCATCCTTCCAAGCCGAAAAAAAGAAGGCGGGCGTTTGCGCTCCCGCCTTCATTCCCGCTACGGCGCCGCTAATGGGCGCCACTCCGGCGCACCGCTACGCGACCGGCTGCTTGAGTTGTTCCAGGATGGCCGGATTCTCGAGGGTAGACACGTCCTGCGTGATGTCCTCGCCTTTGGCGATGGAGCGCAACAGGCGGCGCATGATCTTCCCGGAGCGCGTCTTCGGCAGGTTGTCGCCGAAGCGGATGTCCTTGGGCTTGGCGATGGGGCCGATTTCCTTGCCGACCCAGTCGCGCAGCTCCTGCGCCATCTTGTGGGCCTCGGCCCCTGTGGGGCGCGGGCCTTTCAGCACGATGAAGGCGCACACCGCCTCTCCGGTCAGATCGTCGGGCCGGCCTACGACGGCCGCCTCGGCCACCAGCGCAGTGTTCGCCACCAGCGCCGATTCGATCTCCATGGTGCCTAGGCGATGGCCGGCGACGTTGAGCACGTCGTCGATGCGGCCCATGATGCGGAAGTAACCCTCCAGATCGCGGCTGGCGCCATCGCCGGCGAGGTAGTACTTGCCCTGGAAATCTTCGGGGTAGTAGTTCTTCTTGTAGCGTTCCGGATCGCCCCAGATGGTGCGGATCATCCCCGGCCAGGGGCGTTTGATCACCAGTATGCCGCCCTTGCCCTTCTCCACGTCCTGCCCGGTTTCGTCGACGATCGCCGCCATGATTCCCGGCAGCGGGAAGGTGCAGGAGCCGGGCTTCGTTGGAATCGCCCCGGGCAGCGGGGAAATCATGTGTCCGCCAGTCTCGGTCTGCCACCAGGTATCGACGATGGGGCAGCGCGAGTCGCCGACCACCGTGTGGTACCACATCCACGCTTCGGGGTTGATCGGTTCGCCCACGGTGCCCAGGATGCGCAGCGACTTGAGGTCGTATTTCTTCGGCAGCTCGCCGCCCGCCTTGATCAGCGAGCGGATCGCGGTCGGCGCGGTATAGAACACGCTAACCTTGTGGTCCTGGATGATTTTCCAGAAGCGCCCGGCGTCGGGATAGGTCGGGATACCCTCGAACATGACCTCGGTAGCGCCCACCGCGAGCGGCCCGTAGGTGATGTAGGTATGGCCCGTGACCCAACCCACGTCGGCGGTGCACCAGAACACGTCGCTCGGCTTGTAGTCGAACACCCATTTCATGGTGACCATCGCCTGCAGCAGGTAGCCGCCGGTGGAGTGCTGCACGCCCTTGGGCTTGCCGGTCGAGCCCGAGGTGTAGAGGATGAACAGCGGATGCTCGGCGTTGACCCAGGTCGGCTCGCAGTCCTCGGCCTGGCCCTGGATGACGTCGTGCCACCACTTGTCGCGCGGCGCCTGCATGTTGACCGCGGTGCCGGTGCGCTTGTAGACGATGACGTTTCTCACCTTGTCGCAGCCGCCGATCGCGATCGCCTCGTCCACCGCCGGCTTGAGCGCAATTTCCTTGCCGCCGCGGAACTGACCGTCGGCGGTGATGACCTCCGTCGCGCCCGCATCGACGATCCGTTCCTGCAGGCTCTTCGCGGAAAAGCCGCCGAATACCACCGAGTGCGTCGCGCCGATGCGCGCGCACGCCTGCATCGCAACCACCACCTCGATCGACATCGGCATGTAGATGAGGACACGGTCGCCTGTTTTGATGCCGTGCGCCTTCAGCGCATTCGCGAGCTGGCACACCTTGTGGTACAGCTCCTTGTAGCTGACGCGCGTGACCTTGCCGTCGTCAGCCTCGAAGATGATGGCGATCTTGTCCGGCTGGGTTTTCAGGTGGCGATCGAGGCAGTTGTAGGAGGCATTGAGCTCGCCGTCCGCGAACCACTTGAAGAAAGGCGCATTGGATTCGTCGAGCACTTTGGTGAACGCTTTGCGCCAGAGCAGGTTCTCTTTTGCCAGCCGCCCCCAGAACCCCTCGAAATCGCGCTCCGCTTCGTTGCACAAGGCCTGGTAGGCGGCCATGCCGGGTACGTTGGCTTGCTTGACGAACGCTGCGGACGGCGGAAATACCCGGGTCTCGTTCAGAACCGATTCGATCTGCGCAGACATGACAACGGTCTCCTCTTTGCTTAGGCTTGAAAAACGGGAATTACATCGCGGCAACTTGCATTGGGCGCCGGCGGCGATATTTGAAATTATGAAAAGCCAGCCTTACGCCACCCTTACGCCAGGGCCGCACCGCGCAAATCAAAACATTAATCCGGCACTTTGTAAAGCCAACCGCCGCGAGGCGCAGGGGCTGCATCGCCAGCACACCCCACCCTGTCGCGTTGACGCCGCTCGCGCAATGATGGTAACTTCCACCGCGCCTGATGCGGCGCAGCAGCCCCTGACCATGCCCGGCTTCCCCTCGTTCCCTGATCCAAGAGGCCGGTTCAGAATTACCG
>JADGRR010000564.1 GCA_017880745.1 Burkholderiales bacterium | reverse complement strand
TGCTGCCATACACAATCCCCGGCCCGCCAAATACCGCCGCATAGCCGCTTCCGGCTCACCCACGAATTCCGTTCGTGCCGCCTGGCGTGCGGCGCGCCGGCGCCACCAAGGCCGCGCGCGCTGCAGCAAAACAAGCGCATCAGCCGCGCCCGCGGCAATAATTGAAGAATTTACCCGTCATGCGCGGTGCGCCAGAAATCTGTTACGCTTCTCGTCTCAAGTCCTGCGCGCTGCAACCCTGATCGCGTGGCAGCCTCCTCCGGAGGGCGTGGGCTACCCGCTTGGCGTCGAGCCGGCCCCAACGACCAGGCGCGACGCACGATCGAGCGCGGGAGTAACGCGATGAACCATTTGCCGAGCCGCGTCAAGAATGGCGAGGGTCCCCTCGGGGGACAGGCGCGGCGCCCGCCATGGGGATTGTCATGACCCGGCACGAACGTCTTCGTCTGCATGTGCCGGAGCCCACGGGGCGCCCCGGCCGCCACACCGACTTTTCCTACCTGCACGTTTCGCCCGCCGGCGAAGTGCGGCGCCCGCCGGTGGACACCCAGCCCGTCGACACCAACGACCTCGCCTACGCCCTGGTGCGCGTGCTCGACGACGATGGCCGCGCCGTCGGGCCCTGGGCGGGCGAGACCGATCCGCAGCTGCTGCGCCGCGGCCTGCGCGCGATGATGAAGACGCGCATTTTCGACGCCCGCATGCTGATCGCGCAACGGCAAAAGAAGATGTCGTTCTATATGCAGTGCCTGGGGGAAGAGGCGATTGCCATCGCGCATGCGCTCGCACTCGACCCCGGCGACATGTGCTTTCCGACCTACCGCCAGCAGGGCCTGCTGCTCGCGCGCGACGATGTGGACATGGTCGAGATGATCTGCCAGTTGCTGTCCAATGAGCGCGACCCGATGAAGGGCCGGCAACTGCCGGTGATGTATTCGTACAAGCGCGCCGGCTTCTTCAGCATCAGCGGCAACCTGGCCACGCAGTTCATCCAGTCGGTGGGCTGGGCCATGGCTTCGGCGATCAAGGGCGACAGCAGAATCGCGTCGGGGTGGATCGGCGATGGCGCCACTGCCGAGGCCGACTTCCACACCGCGCTGACCTTCGCCCATGTGTACCGCGCGCCGGTCATCCTCAACGTGGTCAACAACCAGTGGGCCATCTCGACGTTCCAGGCCATTGCCGGCGGCGAAGCTACCACCTTCGCGGCGCGAGGCGTGGGCTGCGGCATCGCGTCGCTGCGCGTCGACGGCAACGACTTTCTCGCGGTCTATGCGGCGTCGCAGTGGGCCGCCCTGCGCGCGCGCAGCAACCTCGGGCCGACGCTGATCGAATGGGTGACCTACCGCGCCGGGCCGCACTCCACCTCCGACGACCCGTCCAAGTACCGCCCGGCGGACGATTACGCCCACTTTCCGCTCGGCGACCCCATCGCGCGGTTGAAGCAGCATCTGCTCGCGATCGGCGCGTGGTCCGAAGCGGAGCACGAGGAGGCGCAAAAGGAGCTCGAGGCGCAGGTGGCCGCGGCACAGAAGGAAGCCGAGCGCTACGGTACCTTGGCCGACGGCCATATGCGCAGCGCCGCCGAGATGTTCGAGGACGTCTACAAGGACATGCCCGAGCATCTGCGCCGCCAGCGTCAGCAGTTCGGAGTCTGAGCATGGACGTCAAAGCCAGAACCAATGAGACGACCATGAGCGCGCGCAGGACACCGATGACGATGATCGAGGCGCTGCGCTCGGCGATGGACGTGATGCTCGAACGCGATCCCAACGTCGTCGTCTACGGCCAGGACGTGGGCTACTTCGGCGGCGTGTTCCGCTGCACCGAAGGCCTGCAGGCGAAGTACGGTAAATCGCGCGTATTCGACGCGCCGATCTCCGAAGGCGGCATCGTCGGCACGGCCGTCGGCATGGGCGCCTACGGCCTGCGCGCGGTCGTTGAAATCCAGTTCGCCGACTACTTCTATCCGGCGTCGGACCAGATCGTGTCCGAGGCGGCGCGCCTGCGCTACCGCTCGGCGGGTGACTTCACGTCGCCGATCACCATCCGCATGCCCTGCGGCGGCGGCATCTACGGCGGGCAGACGCACAGCCAGAGTCCGGAGGCGCTGTTCACGCATGTCTGCGGGCTGCGCACGGTAATGCCATCCAATCCCTACGACGCCAAGGGTCTCTTGATCGCCTCGATCGAGTGCGACGACCCCGTGATCTTTCTCGAACCCAAGCGGCTCTACAACGGCCCTTTCGACGGCCACCACGACAAGCCGGTGGTGCCATGGTCCAAGCACCCGCTGGGCGAAGTGCCCGAAGGCCACTACACGGTGCCGCTGGAGTCGGCCGCGGTGTTCCGTGCCGGCCGCGAGCTGACGGTGATCACCTACGGCACGATGGTGTTCGTGTCGGAGGCGGCGGCGCTGGAGACCGGCATCGACGCCGAGATCATCGACCTGCGCAGCATCTGGCCGCTGGACCTCGACACGCTCATCAACTCGGTCAAGAAAACCGGCCGCTGCGTCGTCGTGCACGAGGCCACGCGCACCTGCGGCTTCGGCGCCGAGCTGACGGCGCTGGTGCAGGAGCACTGCTTCTATCACCTCGAAGCGCCGATCGAGCGCGTGGCCGGCTGGGATACGCCCTACCCGCATGCGCAGGAGTGGGACTACTTCCCGGGCCCTGCGCGTGTAGCCGCCGCGTTTAAGCGCGCGATGGAAAAATAACATGGGCATACACGTG
>JADGRR010000563.1 GCA_017880745.1 Burkholderiales bacterium | reverse complement strand
GAGAAGGCAAACTTCGGCTGGCGCTCGACATTGTAGACGCCCCAGTAGGCGCCCACTGCGCCCTCATCGCCTGAGTTTCCCTTCCACGGCTGATCGAACGCCTCCATCAGGTAGTAGATATAGCCTTCGCGGTCGGCGGTTGCGAGGAAACGCCGCAGGAACAATGCCTCATTGGATTCCGATGCGACCGCCGACTGGCGCGTGCGGCCGTTGCTTGGCCAACCCACCTCGCCGATCACGATCGGCTTGCCGGGGTACGCCGCCTGCAACTGGCGAACCTTGGTGAACGTGTAGTCAACGGCCGTGTCGACGCTGACGCCTTCCCAGTACGGCAGCATGTGTACGGCGATGTAGTCGACGTGCTGTACGAGTTCCGGGTGTTTGAGCCAGACGTGCCAGGGCTCGGCCGTGCTTACTGGCTGACCGATCTCATCGCGCGCGTGGTCGAGGTACGCGAACATCTCCTCGATCGGGATATCCCCGCGCAGCAGCACTTCGTTGCCGATGATCACGCGCACGACGTTGTGATGCTCTTTCGCGAGGCGGATCGCGCCCTCTAGTTCCTCGGTATTGCGCTGCCGGTCCGCGCCGATCCAGGCGCCGACGGCCACGTTCACGCCATGCTTTGCCGCAAGCTTCGGCACTGCAGCAAGCGTCCCAAGGGTGCTGTAGGTGCGTACGGCGTTCGTCTTGCCCGACAGCAGCGCGAGGTCCGCCTCGATCTGCTCCTCGCTCGGCATTGGACCGTGCACGCCGTCCTGGCCGGCGCGAAACGGCGAGAACGCGAAGCCCTGAATGCGCGCGGGCCAGGCTGGCTCGGCGTTTGGACGGTTGAGATAAGCCCAGGCGGCGAGGGTGAGTGCAGCGAAGGCGGCCGCGATGAGAAAGCTCGTAGGCTTCATATAGGAACAGTATCTCGCCGGGAGCAGCCGGTTCTTTGGGCTTTGCGGCGCCAAAGCATAGCTGAAGGCTAGCTGACGAAGTACTGTCTGCGTGGTCAGACGTCGGGTTTGCGCCGACGCGTCCGGCGGTGCGTCAACGACGGTTGCCGCGGCTGGCTACGCGCAAATTTCGCCCGCTGGGGCGTCCCGGAACTTGCTCTCACTTACCTTCAGGAACTGCGGATAATCGCGTTCTAGCCGGTCAAAATAGTCTCGCGGCAGTTGCTGCAGTCCATCGAGCTTGCGCCCGTGGAACTGAGCAAGCACGACCGCTTCCGCATCTCCGAGCCACCGCGGAGCCGGCTGCAGGCAGCTTCCGCAGCTGCGTGCGGGGAGCTGCGACTTGGTTAAATCGCGGTAATGATTGAGCGCGACGCTGGTCGTGTGCTGCTCGAGGAACTGGCCAGGCCAACCGGGCGGCGCGCCCCGCGTGCGCTGCAGGTGCAGTAGCGCATCCTCAATCCTCCACAGCTCATCCGCCGGCTGTACGTGCGCCTCGTTCAAGGCGCGCACGCCGAGCGAGGAGAACTCATAGCCGGGGTGATCAAGGATCGCCGCATCCGCGACGGCGACGCTCTCGCCGGTCACTGGATGGCGCAGCTCCCGCGTATACCGGCCGGTGGTGAAGTCGCGCGGAAATCCTAGATTATGTCCATGCACGATGTAGCGATCACCGGGTAGGCGCCGGTGCCGCGACATCTCCATCGTTTCGTAACGGACGAGCGGAACCGGTGAGCGCCCCGGGACGACGAGGAACCACGCGACCCAGAACCACCACGCCACCTCATGCTCACCGAGCGTGCGCTCGACGCGCATCAGGCTCTCTAGTCGTTCGCGCGGCTCCCGGAACGACAAGATACGCTGCTGGATGGAGTGGTGCGCATCTGCCTCCGGCTCCGGCTCCCCGTCGGGCGCGAAAGCCGCCCCGCCGCCGATCGCGGTGAGTGACGCCGCGCCAAGCAGCATGCGCCTTGACAGCGAGAAACTGCCCGGCTCATCCGGCATCGTGGGCCCCCCGGCCGGCGTGGCGCAGCCTGCTCAGGACGGGCTTTCCAGCAGGGCATCGATCGGTTTGGGCGCACCGAACGCGAACCCCTGCACGAAGTCAATGCCGAGCGCCGAGAGCCATTCGCGTTCTTCCTCGGACTCCACGCGCTTGGCGACGGTACGCATGCCCATGACCCGCGCCGCTTGGGCGATCGCGGCGACGGTGGCCTGGCGTACCTTGTCGTTGCGCACGGAGCTCGTCAGCGCAGGATCGAGTTTAAGGGTCCGCAGTCCCTTGATGCGCAGCAGATCCATGCTGGAGTCGTGCAGGGTGAAGTCATCGATGATGAGCGCGACGCCGAGCCCGCTGAATGCCTTGCCGAGCGCGCCGACCCGCGCGCGGTGATCGCGGCAGAGGCGCTCGCCGATTTCAAAGGCGAGCAGCGCTTTCGGCAGCGCGGCTTTCGCCAGGCACAGCTCCACCAGTTTCACGAATGGCTGGTCGAAGAGTGCGTTCGGGGAGAGGTTGACGGAGAAACGCACAAGCCTCTCTTGCCAGATCTGCGGGTGCCGGGCGAGCCAGGTGATGATGCCGGTGACGACGCGAGCGTCGATGACGGATCCGAGTCCGTGCTTCACCGCCGCGGCGAGCATCGCCCGCGGCGCAGCCTGCCGCTCCGCCTCGGAGCCCGAGCGCAGCAGCACCTCAAAGCGCCGCACGCGGCCCGCTGCGCGCAAGGGCACGAGCCGCTGCACGTACAGGGCGATTGGCATATTGCGCAGCGCCGCATAGTGCCGCTCGAGCGCG
>JADGRR010000562.1 GCA_017880745.1 Burkholderiales bacterium | reverse complement strand
GAAGAATTTATCCGAGGACGAGCGCGCGGGCGACCTGCAGATGGTCGACAGCAAGAGCTTTTCGGTCGGCCACAATCTCGCCACCACCCCCGGGTCGGTGGTGTTCCGGAACGAGCTGATCGAACTGATCCACTACGTCCCAGTAACCGAACAGGTGCACGCGGTGCCGCTGCTGTTCGTGCCGCCGTGGATCAATAAATTCTACATTCTCGACCTGAACGAGAAGAAGAGCATGGTGCGCTACCTGCTGAAGCAGGGCTTTTCGGTGTTTGTGATCAGCTGGCGCAACCCCGACGCGAGCATGGCCGACACCACCTTCGAGGACTATGTCCTCAAGGGCGTGCTCGCCGCAGTGGAGACCGTGCGCGCGCTCTGCGGCGTGCCCCAGGTGCACGCCATCGGCTATTGCCTGGGCGGCACCACGCTTGCCACGCTGATGGCCTGGCTCAACCGCGAGTACGAAGGCAAGCCCGGAATGCCGATTGCAAGCTGGACGATGATGGCTTCGCTGGTGGATTTTTCGCGGGCGGGCGAGATCGAAACCTTCCTCAACGAAGAAGGCATCAGGAAGGTGGAAGAGGTGCTCGCACGCAAGGGCTATCTCGACGGCCGCGAAATGAGCATGACCTTTCGCCTGCTGCGCCCGAACAGCCTCATCTGGCACTATTTCGTGCACAGCTATCTTTACGGAGAGAAACCTCCGGCCATGGACGTGCTGTACTGGAATACCGACACCACGCGCCTGCCGCGCGCCATGCACAGTTTCTACCTGCGCAACTGCTATGTGAAGAATGCCCTCGCGCAAAGGGGCGGCATCAACATCGGCGGTCATGCGATCGATCTGCGGCGCATCACCCAGCCGCTGTACGCGGTCGGTTCGGACGAGGACCACATTACGCCCTGGCGCGGCACCTTCAAGACCTGCACCTTGGTCGGCGGCGCTGCGCGCTACGCGCTGTCCACGTCGGGACATATCCTCGGCATCATCAATCCTCCGGTCAGCCCGCCGAAGCGCGCCTATTGGGTGGGAGACTGGAAGGGTGAAACCGACGGCAAGGAGTGGCGCGGCCAGCATCAGCAGGTGCCCGGCACCTGGTGGCAGGACTGGACGCGCTGGCTGACCAAGCACTGCGGCCCGCTTCAGGCACCGCCGCCGACAGAGACCAAGGAATATCCGGCACTGTGCCCGGCGCCCGGCACCTACGTGCTGGAGCGCTGAAGGGCAGGCCGCCGAGCCTGTTTCAACACGAGGGGATACCTCCGCTTACGCGCCCCTGGACCGGCCTGTTGCAACGTTCATTTTGCAACAGGTTCCTGGTAGTTCTTGTATTCCAGCCCGGAAGCGAGGAAGGGCGGCTTCCTGCCGACCAACGCCTCCAGCATGATCAGTTCGGCGTCGCTATGGTTGATCACGGGCGCAGTTTCGATCATCCTGATCGGCGTCCCGCCATGGGCATAGATGTAGCGCGGCGCGTCGTGATGGGTGGTCCTCACAGTCTGCCTGGCGTCAGGCATGTTGCTCGCCTGCAGGTCCACCAAACCGTAACAGGTGCAAACATAGGTGCGCTCGGTTTCGGCCTCGATGTAAATGCCGGTACCGCGGATTCCTATGGTAGCTGTGGGAGTCGTGATGCTGCGTGGCCCGCGGCCGAAGACGGAGAGCAGCTTGCCCGTCACCAGGCGCAGCGAGCCGGTCAGTACGCTGTGGCCTGCGGTGAGCAATTCGCTCCGCTCGCGGATCAAGAAAGCGTCCCTGCCAATGACGAACACGGCGGAGGCACCAGGGGCGGTTGCGACGCTGTCCCCCGGCTTCACCGCAGCGCCAGCCCTTGCCGGCCTGCCATTGATCAGCACTTCGCCCGTTACCTCGACCATGCCGCTTGGGCGTGTAACTGCGGCCAGGGCGTCGCGGAGCAGCAGCGGCATGGTCGCGCCCCCCAGCAGCGCCCGCTTCAACCACTCGCGCCGCGAGCGCTCAAAACATTCGCTGTCTGCTTTCATCTGCCGGCGCCCCGGGAGCCGCTCTATTTTCCCCGCAGCTCGCGCCGCAGGATCTTGCCTATGGGCGTTTTCGGCAGGCTGTCGCGGAATTCCACGTACTTCGGTATCTTGTAGCCGGTCAGCTCCCGCTTGCAGTGCTCGATCACGGATTCTTTGCTCAGGTTCGGATCCTTTTTCAGGATCACCACCTTCACCGCCTCGCCCGACTTGTCATCGGGCACGCCTACCGCGGCGCACTCGAGCACGCCGGGGTGCATCGCAACCACGCTCTCGATCTCGTTCGGATAGACGTTGAAGCCGGAGACCAGGATCATGTCTTTCTTGCGGTCGGTGATGGTGACATAGCCTTTGGCGTCGATGTGGCCGACATCGCCGGTCTTGAGCCAGCCGTCCTGCAGCACCCTGGCGGTTTCCTCGGGCAGCTGCCAGTACCCCTTCATCACCTGCGGCCCGCGGATGCAGATTTCACCGGTGCATTTCTCGATGTCGCCCTCGCCGGTCCAGAGCGGCAGTTCGTTGAAATCGTCGTCGCGGATCGAAAACTCGGTGGAGGAGATGGGCAGTCCGATGGTGCCGTTCCACGGCGTGCCGAGCGGATTGATGCTGGCGGCGGGAGAGGTCTCGGTAAGGCCATAGGCCTCGGTGAGATAACGGCCCGTGACCTGCTGCCATTTTTCCGCAACCGGCTTCAGCACTGCCGCGCCGCCGCCAACCACTACCTTGAGCGCGGAAAAATCG
>JADGRR010000561.1 GCA_017880745.1 Burkholderiales bacterium | reverse complement strand
GGTGCAGGCGCACAAGAAACTGATGACCGCGTCGGGCGAGCTGGCTGCGCGCCGGCGCGAGCAGCAGGTGAAGTGGATGTGGAGCATGCTGGAGGAGCGGCTCACCGCGCGGCTGCGCAGCGATCCCGCCGTGCGTGGCAAGGTTCGGCAGGCGGAAGCCGCGGTCGCCGCCGGCAAGCTGGCGCCGACGCTGGCCGTGGAAGAGATCGCGCAATTGCTCGGGGTGTGATGGCCGCCACCATCCTTGTCACCGGCTTCGGGCCGTTTCCGGGCGCGCCGTTCAACCCGACCGGGCCGCTGGTCGAACGTTTGGCACGATTGCGGCGGCTGGCTCTGGCAAACGAAAAATTCGTCCTGCATATTTTCCCGACCAGCTATGCGGCGGTGGACCGCGATCTGCCCAAGCTGATCGAGCGACACAAGCCGGATGCGCTCTTGATGTTCGGGCTGGCGCCGCGGGCGCGTACCTTGCGCATCGAGACCCGCGCCCGAAATACGGTTTCATTGCTTCCTGACGCGGGCGGCATTGCGCTGCGGCGCCTGACCATCGCGGCCGGCGGCCCTGCGGCACTGGCGATGCCGGCCCCGGCGCGCCGCCTGCTCGCGGCTGTGCGCGCGGCGGGCGTGCCGGCCACGCTGTCACGCGATGCCGGGCGCTATTTGTGCAATTACCTGTGCTGGCGCGCGGCCGAGGCGGCGGGCAAAAAGGGCGGGCCGCGCCTTGCCGTCTTCGTGCACGTGCCAAAGATCGCGCGCACCGCGCGGCGGCCGGGCAAGCGCCGCAAGCTCACGCTTGGCGATCTGACGCGCGCCGGCGCCGCTGTGCTGGTCGCGGTCGCCTGCCACGTTTAGGCCGGAATGCATCCCTATCTGCACCCCATGACCTCCGCCCGCCCCTCCCGCCGAAAGCTCATCATGCTCGCGATTTTCGCCGTGTTTCTCATGCCGCTCGTTGCCCGCGCCGCGCTCTACGCCGCCGGCAACGGCCCACGCAGCTGGCGCGACGCCGACTGGTCGAGCACCGGCACGCTGCCGCCGGCGGCCGACGACAAGGCAGCGCGCGTGATCGTGTTCACCGGCACCGCCGGCGCCTGGAAAGGCATATTCGCGGTGCATAGCTGGGTCGTGCTCAAGCCCGCGGGCGCGCACGATTGGACGCGCTACGACGTGGTCGGCTGGGGCAACCCGGTGCGCACCAACGGCTGGCCGCCGGACGGCCGCTGGTTCGGCAACACGCCGGTGGCGATCGCCGACATTTCCGGCGCCGATGCCGAGAAGCTGATCCCGCGCATCGAAGCCACGGTCAACGCCTACCGCTTCAACCACGCCGGCGACTACCGCATCTGGCCGGGGCCGAACAGCAACAGCTTTACCGCTGCGGTGCTGCGCGCGGTGCCCGAGCTGGGCGTCGCGCTGCCGCCCAATGCGGTCGGCCGCGATTTCCGCGCCGGCTTCTATGCCGGCCGCACCGACAGTGGCACCGGCGTCGAGCTCAATCTCGCCGGTTTTGCCGCCGTGAAGCTCGGCTGGGTCGAGGGCGTCGAGGTCAATCTGCTCGGCTTGGTCGCTGGGCTCGATCTGCGTCATCCGGGCGTCAAGCTGCCGGGATTTGGCCGCATCGGCGTCGAATCCCCGGTCGCTACCGCGCTCGCTAAATAAGCTCACGCCAATTTGGGGTGACGCGGGCGCAGCGCCCGTGGCAAGTTGGCAACGCTGACGAGGATTCCCATGCGCGACACGCGGCCGCTGCTCGACCAGGTGCCCTTCCCGGCGATCCGCCGCGGCAAGCTCGACACTTTGCAGGTCAATGTCGGCTATCGCTGCAACCAGTCCTGCTTCCATTGCCACGTCAATGCCGGGCCGAATCGCACCGAGGAGATGTCCGTGGAGGTCGCCGATGTGGTGCTCGATTTCGTCATGCGCCGGCGCATCGCGACTCTCGACATCACCGGCGGCGCGCCTGAGCTCAATGCGAATTTCCGCCGCCTGGTGACCGCCGCGCGCAAGCTCGGCGTCAAGGTCATGGACCGCTGCAACCTCACCATCCTGGAGCAGCCGGGCCAGGAAGACCTCGCGGAATTCCTGGCAGCGAACCGCGTTGAAGTGGTGGCCTCGATGCCCTGCTATCTGCAGGACAATGTGGAGCGCCAGCGCGGCAAGGGCGTGTTCGACGGCTCGATCCGCGGCTTGCAGAAGCTCAACGCGCTCGGCTTCGGATGCGATCCGGCGCTCACTCTCAACCTCGTCTACAATCCGCAGGGGCCGGCGCTGCCGCCGTCGCAGGCCGCGCTCGAAGCCGACTACAAGCGCGTGCTAGGCGAAACCTACGGCATCGTGTTCAACAAATTGTTTGTGCTCGCCAATATGCCGATCCAGCGCTTCGGCACCATGCTGATCAACAGAGGCGAATTCGACGGCTATCTACAACTGCTGCAGGACGCCCATCTCGACGCCAATCTCGACGGCGTGATGTGCCGCAATCTGATTTCGGTGGATTGGCGCGGCTTCGTCTATGACTGCGATTTCAACCAGATGCTCGACCTGCCGCTGACGCGCGGGGCGCGTGCGCGCGTCCATCTGTCCGATCTCATCGACGACGACATTCAGGGCATTCCCATCCGCACCGCCGGCCACTGCTATGGCTGCACCGCCGGACAGGGCTCGAGCTGCGGTGGTGCGCTCAAGGAGGCGGCGGAATGACGAAGCTCTCCATCGTCATGCCGGTGCTCGACGAGGCCGC
>JADGRR010000560.1 GCA_017880745.1 Burkholderiales bacterium | reverse complement strand
CGCGACACGCCCGGGTGTAAGTGAGAGAAAAAACACCACGGTCACCGAGATGAATCCGAGGATCGGCACCGATTGCAGAATGTCGAGCAGTGGTACGAGAAGGACTTCGGCGCGCCGGCTCTTCGCGGCGAGAGTCGCATAAGTAAAAGTGAACGCGAGCGAGGCGATCATGGCGATCAGCATGCGCAGGCCAGTACGCGCGCTGTAGCCGATGAGCTTCCACGGATCGAGCGAAATAGGTGTCGCCTCAAGACCAGCGAGCGGCTGGGTGAGCTCATGCGCCGCCTCGCCGAGGTATATGAGAAGACCGAAAACGAGTGCAATGGCGACGACGTCCCAGCGGCCGGGCACGAGACGGCTCTTCAGAACTGAAATGGGCAGCCGGTCGATGAGCATCCGCGCACCTTACCGTAATTGGTTGCCGCTCGGTTTTGGCGGCGAGAGGAGCCTACGTATTAGTTGAGCAAAGTCCAGCTCTCGGATACCTTGCGATTGGCTGCTCGAGGATCAACATGATTACACGACGTCGATGGCTGACCGGATCCGCGGGCGCATTGATGCTCGGCGCAATGCCCATTGGTCGCGGCGCTGACGCTGTCGAACCTGGTGGCGCGGCGGCGGACGAGGTCCTTATCGCTCTGTCCGGCAAGAAGCCCCTCATTAAGCGCAGCTTCCGACCGCCAAACTTCGAGACACCGCTTGCTGATCTGCGCCGCCCGTTCACCGCAAACGACGCTTTCTTTGTCCGCTATCATCTCGCGGGCATTCCGGAAATTGAGCCGCGAACCTGGCGACTGCGAGTGGGCGGTGCGAGCGTCAGTCGGCCAATGGAGCTGTCTCTCGGGGACCTCAAGCGCGGCTTCGAGCGCATCGACTTGCCGGCTGTCAACCAGTGCGCAGGTAACCGCCGCGGCTTGTTTGCCCCGCGCGTTCCGGGCGTGCAATGGGGCAATGGCGCGATGGGCCATGCGATGTGGAGCGGCGTGCGTCTGCGCGACGTTTTACGCAAGTGCGGCCTGCATTCGGATGCGCTCGAGGTCGTGTTCGACGGCGCCGATGTAGCCGCCTTGCCACAGACTCCGGACTTTCAGAAAAGCCTGCCCATGGATCGGGCGCTCGATGAGAACACTCTCATCGCCTTCGCGATGAACGCTCGCCCGCTGCCGCACTTCAACGGCGCTCCCGCGCGTCTGATTGTGCCGGGCTGGACCGGCACCTATTGGGTCAAGCACCTCACAGACATTCGGGTTCAGCCCCAGCCCTTCGATGGATTCTGGATGAAGGCCGCATACCGCATTCCGACCGGTGCATTTCCGGGCGCGCGCTTCGTGAGCCAGGAGACACCCGAGACGACTCCAATTACGCAGATCTTGGTCAACTCGCTCGTCACAAACCCCGCACCTCATACGCGCCTGGTGCGCCACCGGCCCGCCGAGCTCAGCGGTTGGGCGTGGGACGGCGGTACTGGGATCTCCTCGGTTGAGGTATCGACGGATGCTGGCCTTAGCTGGCGGCCCATGACCCTTGAAAAAGATCTCGGACGCTTCGCGTGGCGCGGCTTTCGCGTGGCTCTCGACACGTCCCGGCCCGGCCCGCTCGCGCTCGCCGTGCGCGCCACGAGCCGCGGCGGCGAACGCCAGCCTGAAAAGCTGACCGTCAACCCTGCCGGCTATCACGACAACAGGATCTTATCGCTCGCTCTGGAGGTCGCATGAGGCGCGTTGCGCTGTTGGCCGCGCTCGGTGCCTATGCGATGTTCGCGTGTGGTCGCGTTACCGCTGGCGAGGAGACAATTCATCTCATTGACGCGCCGGGCCGCGACGTTACAGCAACGAGGTGCGTCACCTGCCATAGTCTGGACTACATCCCCATGAACGCGGCGGTCATGAGCCGCGGCAGTTGGGAGAAAACGGTCCGCAAGATGATTGACAAGTTTGGCGCGCCTATCCGGCAGGAGGACGTCGCCGAGATCCTCGACTATCTCACGGCACACTACTCTGGCTGACGCACTGCCGATTATTTGGGCGCAACGGGATACCTCGCGAAGACCCGGGCCATCGCGTCATTAATGACCGGCCTTGCATCGTTCTCATCTTTCTCGGTGGGCCGATATCTCGCGCTGCCGCTCCATACCAGAAGGTTCTCGGCCTTCTCGACCAGGTCGACGGTCAGTGTATCTTCGCGCACGGTATGGATATCCGAGCCGCCCCAGTCAGCGCCCCAGCCGGCGCGGCCCCAGCCCCAGTGACCGTAGGACACATCGAAACGCGGATCCATGTCGCCCTCCACCTTGTCCTTAGTCGTGGCCACAAAATTCACCAGTAATTGCGGCTGCTCGCTCGGCGTGAAGCCCCGGGCAGTAAGCTCACGCGTGACGGCTTCCTTCATGAGCTGGGTCGTAATGCTCGTGTAGCCCGCGGTATCCGTGCTGAGCTTATCCATGAACGCATAGGTGTGAAACTGCGCGAAATTCGCCGTGGGCGCAACTTGGCTCGTGACCCTTGGGGCCGTCTGGCAAGCGGCGAGGCACAGGACCGCCCAGAGCAGCAAGATTGTGCTCTGCGGCCGAGAAGCTGATGTTGACATGTGAACTCCTCCACTTCGTGCAATCAAGCGCGGCGCAGATTAGCCCGCCTGACGCCCGCTACAATAGCGCAGATGAAACTGCTCCTCATAACGGGCTTGCCGGGCACGGGCAAAACCACGCTCGCGCGACGGCTCGCGTCGCGCTATGCCGTGGCGCTGCTCGGCAAGG
>JADGRR010000559.1 GCA_017880745.1 Burkholderiales bacterium | reverse complement strand
ACGACCTGCTGCTTTAGGAGGGTTAATTTTTTACCCAGTAAGACTACGGTGACCTAAAAGGTGCCTGGAAGCAGGAACTCTCGCCTCGGCCGACGGATTGGCGCGAAATCATGCGCATGTCGGGGCAAAATTGTCGGCGTAGCGCCACCAAAGTGCGGTGAGCGACAGGACCCGGTAATTCTACTGACCGTAAAGGTACCCCCTTACGCAAGCTGGTCCGCCCGTATTTTCACGCGGAAGCGCTATCTACCCCTTAATCTAATACCAACTGTTTTCGTGGTTCCATGTCTGAACTGTCATGTGTCCGCGGCCTGAACCCCGTTGGCAGCTGATCAAACTGCGGAAAACGACGTTGCTATGATGCTGGCCGATCGGATTCAGGAGTTTCTGCAGCGGCTGACGCCGCTAACGCGGAGCAGTCTTCTGACTGAGCTCGAGAGGCTGGAGACGTGCGACGGCGAAATGCCTGGCACGGCGGATGTCCTTGCCAAACTTCGTTCGGAATTCCGCAAGGACGGCTCGACCCAGAATCGCCTCAGCAATCCCTCGCGGTATTTTTTCGCGCCCCTTGAACCGGTGCTTGTTGACGGCGCTCCCGAGCATGCCAATTCCGGCCGGATCCAGCGCGGCTCGCTGGCCGCCATCTGGGAGTGGATCAGCCGGGATTTGCTGCGAACGATGGCGCGCGACTATGTCACAAAGATCGAGGAGTTGATCGCCACCAACAATCAGAAGGAAGCCGCCAAAGTCGCCGCCACGTTCCAGACCAAGGTCGTCAAGTCTGTCGAGAGCGTGCTCAGCTCGGCTGACGGCGCCGACCAAATCCGCAGGAAACTCGCGACCTATACGGCCTCGCGCGCGGCCTATGACGACCTGACCAAGATGCTGTCCGTGCTGCGCGGACGCGATGCCCTGGCCAAATTCAACGATGCGCTGCCGATCAAGATCCAGAAATTCGATGACGCGCAGGTCGCCAAGATTACGAAACTGCTGCATGCGTTGAAGAAAGCCAACGCCGAAGCAATCCCCTTCGCGCTGGCGCTGGTGGCCACACGACTGCGAACTCCCTGGCAACTGATTCGCCTCGCCACCAAGGCTGCGCCCAGCAAGAGCGCCGCGGATATCGCCGCCACACCCTATGCGATCACGATTTCGATGGCGCTGGACCGGGTTGAGAACAAGCGATTGGAGCTGCGCGCAGCGCTCAGAAACGAACGGGTCCTCGTCGCCAGGGAAATCCTGGAAGAAATCTACGACACCGAATACGCATTCCAGGTCCGCATCGATTTGCTCGACCAGTCCGACTGGGGCAAGCGGCTCCGCGATCTACTGACCGCCATCGCTACCCTGGTGGAAGCGGAGGTCGCTCGGTTTCCCGACAATGTCGGCCACATTTTGGGATCGCGCAGCCTGCGCAGCCATAACTCCCTGGCCGGACGGCTGACCTATTTGGCATTCAAGGGGCGCGATGCCGTGAGCGGCGGGGCGGCTTTTTGCAGGAAACTGATCGGCCAGACCTAGGATCGGATCCCGCTCCGCTGAATCAGATCCATCGTTCATTTTGTTTGGGCTCAGCGCCTGCCGCGCCGCAGGTTCATGAACGTTTCGAAAAACCGTCCCGAGACGACGAACCTGAACCACCAATATGCCATCCGCCGCGTCTTCATCGATCCCGTCCTTGATCAATTGAGTGGCCCGGGGAGCGTGATGGATAGCGCCGAATCCGGCAACTGGGTGTGAAATGCTTCACACTTGCCCGAACGGTGGCGACTTCCGGTTTACAGGCGACACCGGTCTCGCGATGATTGCGAACGGCGGCAAGCCGCAAACGTGATCAACATTCGCAACAGATGGAGACGGAAAATGGGTCGAAGCATGGGATTAACGATGGCGATCGCACTTGCGGGTGTCTTGGCGCTCAGTTCAGGCGCCAACGCACAGACCGCGGCGCCACCAGCCGAGAACGCGGCGCCGGCCGAGAACGCTGCGCCGACCGCCGACAATGCCGTCATGCTCACCATCTTCCTGAAGCACGACCAGTCGCGCCCCCTGAGCGAACTCAATGCGCAGCTCGGAAAGCAGGGCTATTACAAGGCCTTTCCCCCGGCCGGCATCGAGGTCGTCAGCTGGTATGTGATGATGGGGATCGGACAGGTCGTCACCCTGCGGCTTCCGGCGTCACGGCTGCGCGAGGTCAATCGCATCATCGAGAACTCCGCGTGGGGCAGCTATAAAACGGAATTCTATCCGACCTACGACTACAAGGCGGTCGGCATCGCCGCGCACGACAAGGCGCAATAGACCAGGACACGCCTAGGGCGTTTTCGAGCGAAGTGGATACCGGTTCGCGTCAAGAAAACGCGCCAAAACAAAAACACAGAGCCTCGGTTGAGGCGGGCTCGCAAATCGCCAAAGCAGGCCGCGCGCAATCGTCCGCGAAAAAGCCCGCCGGTTGGACCGGCGGGCTCTTGTCTCTTGTCGCTGGTGGGGTGGCCGATCCCAGGGATCCCGGTACATCCGCGGAAATCCAGGGGACACGGCCGGCATCACATGGCGCGAAGATTTTCCGCGCTGGTCTTGCCGCGCATGCTGTCGACCTTGGCTTCGAACGAAAGCTTCTGGCCTTCGTTGAGCGAACCCATGCCGGCGCGCTCGACGGCGCTGATATGCACGAACACGTCGTTGCCGCCGTCGTCGGGCTGAATGAAGCCGAAGCCCTTGGTCGCGTTGAACCACTTAACTGTTCCGGTAGACATTTA
>JADGRR010000072.1 GCA_017880745.1 Burkholderiales bacterium | reverse complement strand
CCGATGTCGGGGCTGCCGGAGACGACGCTGGAGCAATTGCAGCAGTTCCTCGCGTATCCAAGTATTGTTTTGGGTAGCGTTGTTATTCATGTTATTCGCCCTCCTTCTTAGGCCATCGGTGTCGTATTGAAGTGGCGGCTCATTCTAGGGCGTGAGCCGAATCTCCAACATACAAACTTTGTATCGGATTGTTATTGGAAAGAGCGCACCGCGGTAAGTCGGGAACTCTAGCGCATAAATCCGCGCTAGGCCGGTTACCTGTCAACGTCGTTCTGATAGTCGTTCAAACTGGGCGGTTTCAAAATCGTGGGTTTTCTTCGTACGTCTTCTTCGATTGCATCTATCTAAAATCTCTTCTGGTCCTTCTTCGTTGATTCGTCACGGGGTTATGTGCTCGGTGGCGCGTCCCGAGGACACATGGCGCCGGTCACCGCCATCGAAGGCGACGGTTTCTAAAGCGGCCAGTTTGAACGAAATTCGCGCCGCCGCTGACAGGTTACCCGAATGACCATTGCTAGTGACTTCGGACATCCAAGACCTGCGATAGTTAGCGCAAAGGCGAAAGATGGTATAGGAACGTATCGAGGTCGCACGGCTGCTCGGCGGGACACGTGTCATGCATCCTCCCCGATATTAGTTATCCATTATCTACCTGCTCTCTGTCGCATTGCCGCGCGGGCAATTGCGGCATCCTACCGAGGTCATTGGCAAATACTGTAAGCAAATGTAACGATTGGCGCGACGATTGCAGTTTGGGTAAACCCAAATACAAGACGGTGTCCCGTCATGAATTTGGCAATCGTTTCAATGGACTCAGGCTCTCCAATCCGATCAGTCGCTGATTGCCCGCACCTCTGTAGGCGATACAAACGATTACACCTGTTCTGAGGCTTATTGCCTAGGATGGCGCCTTGCAACATGGCACTACGCCGGGATTCGCAAACGCAACGAGCGAGTTATGCGGGTCGACGCCGATAAATTCAACCAGAGGAATGGAACTCAAATGAAAACGAAAACAATCCTTGTGTCCCTGTTGCTCACCCTAGTGATGCTTGAGGGATGCGGTAGCAAGGGTGGCAGTGGCAGCAGCAGCAGTAGTACCGCCAATGGCTCGGTGCGCCTGGTTAATGCGACCACGACTTTCGCATCGCTGGACATGACCACGTCTGGACCAATCACGGCCCCGACAACCCCAACCACGCTCGCGACAGCGGTCCCAACTGGCGGCGCGAGCAGCTATGCTGCCATTGCTCCGGGTACCTACCCCTTGTCTCTAGATATCAGTGGGTCGGGAACCCCCGTGGCGCAACAGCCTGTCCCGATCTCTTCCGGTGTGACCTACACGATTCTGGCCTATACCGCGCGGGGGCAGTTACAGCTGGTGGCACTTACCGACAATGAGGTCGCACCAGCGACCGGCGATGGAAAGATACGGCTGTCGAACCTGGCGCTATCGGATACCGGAGGCGTTGACGTTTATGTGGCCGGGAACGGCGTTACTCTAGCTAGCGCTTCTTCCCTGGTGACGAATCTTGGGATCGCCTCCGGTTACTTTGAAATTCCTCAAGGCACGTATCACATCTGGGTCACCGGCGTGGGCAACAAGGCGGATGTGCGGCTGGATCTACCTGCTGTAGCTATCAGCAATCAACAAGTGCTGACGTTGGTACTTACCGCCACGACCGGGGGAGTGCTGATCGACGGATGGCTCGTAACTCAGCAAGGAGCAGTGATTGCACAGGCAAATGCTTTTGCCCGAGTACGCGTCGCCGCGAGTATTGCTGCTCTCGGAACCGTCGTTGCTACTGCGAACGGCGTCCTCCTTGACGCCTCCACCTTGGTGTCCCCGGCGCTGGACACGTATGCCGTTGTACCAGCGGGCGCGCTGTCGATGAGTGTCGTAGTGAACGGCAATCCGATCACCGTGCCAAACCTGAATGCCGCGGCCGGTGCAGATCTGACTCTACTGGCTCTTGGTGCGGCTGCATCGCCGCAGTTTTCCTTGCTCAGCGACGACAACAGACTCCCGCTCGGAGGCGTAGCCAAGCTACGACTGATAAATGGTATCAATGGCCTCGCCGGCAACATTTCCCTCACCGTCGACGCCAACTTGGTCGCGCAGAACGTGGCTCTTGGAACAGCTTCCGCTGCGGGGACAGTCGTAACCACCAGCAATGTCTCTCAACTGCAGGTGAACGGACCGGGGAACGTGTCCCTGGGTACATCCGGCGCGACACTGAAATCGGAGGGGGTGTATAGCGTGTTCATGCTGGGCGACAATACCGCTCCTGCCGAAATTGTAAGAGCCGACCGCTGAGCGAAAGCTATGGAGAAAGGGGGTGGCCAGAGCTGATCGAGAGCACCCGTTCAGTTTCTTGATAACGGCCATTCCCGCCAGCCGCCCTGATTGCATCTGGGGCAGATCGCGAGTGGTGGGTTAGGCCGACAAGCCGAAGATCACGGCGAGTCAGCGAACGGAAGCTTCACCTCAGATAGCTGCCCTTTATCACTCCGAAGGTCGAACGGCTCTTCTCAGTCGAAAGTGTGAGTTCGCGGTTTCGACGAGCAGCCACTCGACCTAGCGATCACAGTTTTCCGTCAGAGAATTGCTAAACGGCCGGTTCCTGCCTTTCCCGTCGATTGGGTTGCGCTCGAAGTTGCCCACGTTGTAGTTACACTGCACCCTTTGGATACTTTGCCAAACGGATACGCCGCCATATCCCGATTCCGGCGCGAAGTTGGACACCGAATCAGTCCCGCGGTTTTTGTGTTTCGGCAACAGTCGTCAAAAAACTCCCGAATTTGCACACGCCGCATTCAATCGACACCGCACCTCGCACCGTCGGCGTAAGAGCATTCGACGAGTGCTCGTCGCCTGCGGTGTTGGTCGTTTGCTGTCGGTAGTCTGCTTGACCAGCCATACCAATTGATGCAGTATTGTTCGCCTTGAAAAAATGACAGAGTCGCAGCCCGGGCTGCAGCCACAACCGAATACCCCAAACAGCAACGAGGAGGAGTCATGCGTAGTCTGAGTAAACTGGCGACGGCAGTAGTCGCGGCGCTCGCGGTAGCACCGATCTCTGTTTTCGCGCAGGACCCGGCCCCGGTGAAGATCGGGATCATCACCTTCCTTTCCGGTCCGGCAGCTTCGCCCTTCGGTGTGCCGGCGCGAAACGCCGCCGAGGTGGTGGTCGAGTTGCTGAACGCCGGCAAGGCGCCCGCGCCTTACGCCACCAAGGGTTTCGGCGGCGCGCCGATACAAACCGTGATTATCGACGAGGCCGGCAGCAGCACCACGCAGGTCACCGAATACCGCAATCTGGTGCAGCGCCACAACGTCGATGTGGTGATCGGCTATGTTTCCAGCGGCAATTGCATCGCGGTCGCACCGGTCGCCGAGGAACTGAAGAAACTCACCAATTTCTTCGATTGCGGCACGCCGCGCATATTCGAGGACGCGAGCTATAAGTACGTCTTCCGCACTTCGGCGACCGCGACCATGGACAGCGTGGGCGCGGCGCTTTACGTCAAGGAAGCCAAGCCGAAAATGAAATCGATTGCAGGCCTCAACCAGAACTACGCCTGGGGTCAGGATTCCTGGTCCGACTTTGAAGCGGCGATGAAGCAGTTGATTCCGAATATCCAGGTCAAGACTTCGCAGATGCCCAAGCTGTTCGCGGGGCAGTTCAACGCGGAGATCTCGACCCTTCTCGGCGCCGGGGCAGACGTGATCCATTCGAGTTTCTACGATGGCGATCTCGAGGCCCTGCTGCTGCAGGCCGCGCCGCGCGGGCTGTTGAAGAAGAGCACGGGGATATTGACCACGGGCGAGACCGCCATGTGGAAGCTCGCAGCACAGATCCCCGACGGAACCATTCTCGGAGCCCGCGGCCCATACGGCCCCTACGCGCCCAACAACGATCTGAACCGCTGGTTCAACAAAGAGTTCCGGGATCGTTATCAGGTACCGCCGACCTACCCGTCCTATCAGATGACGCAGGCGATTCTGGGAGTCAAGGCGGCGTGGGAAAAGGCGCAGGCCGCCAATGGCGGCGCGCGCCCGAGCAACGAACAGGTCGCCGCGGCGCTCGAGAACCTGACCTTCGAAGGCCCGGGAGGCACGGTGAAAATGGCCAATGGCAAAGGGCATCAGGCGATCATGGAGACCGTCTACGGCATGTCCAAGGTCGTGGGCGGCAAGATGACAGTCACGAACGTGAAGCGCTACCCCGCCGAGCGAGTCAACCCGCCGGATGGCGTGAAGAGCGGCGATTGGATCGCTGGAGGATTCAAGCGCTAGATCAGGTCGATTGACGGCTGCCCGCCGCGGGCAGCCGTTCTTCCTGCAGGTTTTCCTACTTGGAACAAATCCCAGCCGTCATTGTCGACGGCATCATCTATTCGGCGTGGCTGTTCGTCGCCGCGGTCGGGATGACGCTCATTTACGGCGTGATGAAAATCGTCAATATCACGCACGGCAGTTTCTACGCGCTGGGCGCCTACGCCGCGGCCTCGTTCACCGGCACCTGGATCGCGCGCGGCTATCCGCCGATGCTGTCCTATGTGGTGCTTCTCGCCTCCGCGGTGATCATCACGCTGGTGTTCGCCCCGCTGATTGAGCGCGGCATCCTGCGCTACATGTACGCGAAGGACGAGGTGGTGATTCTGCTCATTACTTATGCGCTGTTCCTGATCCTCGAGGACGTGATCAAGCTGATCTGGGGCGTCGATCCCTATTTCATCGCCGAACCCTACGGGCTGCTTGGCAGCTTCGAGGTCGGCGATCTGAGCTATCCGACCTATAACCTGATCCTGGTCGGCATCGCCATCGCCTCCGGTGTCGGGCTAACGCTGCTGCTGCACCGGACCCGCGTCGGCAAGCTGCTGCTCACGGTCATCCACGATCCCGAGGTGAGCCGGGCGATGGGGATCAACGTCGACCGGTTCTATCTGGTGACGTTCACCTTCGGCTCGATGCTCGCCGCGGTGGGCGGCGCGTTCACCGCGCCCACCGTTTCGGTCGTGCCGGGGATCGGCGTCGAGATCGTGGTGCTGTCCTTTGCGGTGGTCGTGATCGGCGGTCTGGGCAGCCTTCCGGGCGCCGCCCTGGGCGCCGTCATCGTCGGGCTGGTGCGCTCGGCCGCGATCCACTATGCGCCTGCGGTCGAATTGTTCGTGATCTACTTCGTCATGGCCCTGGTGCTTGCGTTCCGGCCGCGCGGGCTGTTCAGCCTCGCCGAGCCGAGGAAGATATGAGTCGCGACCGCACGCTGCTTATCCTCGGCATTGTCCTGCTGGCGGTGGTCCTGGCCGGCCCGCTGCTGCCGCAGTGGGCGATGTTCCTGGTTACCATCGCGATTGCCAAAGGCCTGGTGGCGCTGGGCCTGATGCTGCAGTTGCGGGCCGGACTGGTGTCGTTCGGACAAGCGCTCTACTACTGCATCGGCGCGTACACTGCGGGCAGCCTCGGCCGTTTTTTCGGCATCGGCGACATGCTGCTGCAAATGCTTGCCGGATGCATCATGGCGGCGTTAACCGCGTACATCCTGGGCTTTCTGCTGGCGCGTTATCGCGGCATCTTCTTCGGTCTGCTGAGCCTGGCGCTGTCGATGATCCTCTACGGGCTGCTGGTCAAGAGCGAAGCGCTCGGCTCGACCGACGGCATCAACATCCTGCCCTCAACGGTGTTCGGCATCCGCCCTGACCAGGCCTCGGTGCGCTACGTCGTGCTCGTCGCGGGCTGCGCTGTCGCTTTCCTCGCGACCCTGCTGGTCAACCGCTATCTGGGCACGCCGCTCGGGCAACTCGCGCCTGCGATCAAGGACAACGAGATTCGCGTCGAGTACATGGGCGCCTCGGTGCGCGAGGCGATCCACGTCAAGTACGTGATCGCCGCCGCGCTCTCCGGCATAGGCGGCGCGCTCGCCGCCACGACGGTCGGGCACATCGATCCGGACATGGCGTACTGGACCACTTCGGGCGAGTTCATTTTCATCACCATCCTGGCCGGCACGAGGAGCGTGGTCGCGCCCTTCCTCGGCGCCGCGATTTTCGGCATCGTCCATACGGTCGCGTACGACATTTCGCCCAACACCTGGCAGATGACCCTCGGCACCGCGCTGCTTCTGGTGATCGTGTTCCTGCCCGACGGGCTGTGGTCGCTGTTCAACCGGCGCAAGGCGGCGTGAGATGGCGATCGTACTCGACGCCCGGGACCTGAACAAGCGCTTCGGCGCCGTCACCGCGGCGACCAATGTCAGTGCCGCGATCGAGCAGGATTCCGTGGTCGGCCTGATCGGCACCAACGGCGCCGGCAAGACCACGTTCATCAACATGATCACGGGCTACATCAAGCCCGATACCGGCACTATCCAGTACCGGGGGCGCGACATCACCGCGCTGTCGCCGCGCGAGGTCACGCGCATCGGCATCTGCCGCTCGTTTCAGATTCCGCAGCTCTACAGCTCGCTCAGCGTGTTCGAGAACATGATGGTGGGTCTGGGCGTGGTCCTGCGCAACGCCGGGCTGGGCGGATTCTTCTCGCGCGGCCGGCCGAACGTCCCCGGGCACGACGCGCCCGCCGAGGCAGTGGCCGAGCGCATCCTTGTGCGCTTCGGTCTTGCCGACTATCGCAACAAGAATGCCCAGGTGCTGCCGGGCGGGGTGCGCAAGCTGCTCGACATCGCCCTCACCATGGTCGCCAAGCCCACGATCCTGCTGCTCGACGAACCCACCAGCGGCGTTTCGGCGGAGGAAAAATTCGGCATGATGGAGATGGTGATGGCGGCGGTCAAAGCGGAGGGCGCGACCGTGCTGTTCGTTGAACATGACATGGAAGTGGTGAGCCGCTTCGCGCAGCGCGTGCTCGCCTTCTATGACGGCCGCATCATCGCCGACGCGGCGCCGGAGATCGCGCTCAACGACCCCGAAGTCAAGCGCTACGTGGTCGGCGGCGAGCTGCGCCGGATGGACGAGCAGCGGGGCGCGGCAAATGCTTAGCATCGCGAATCTCAACGTCGCAATCCAGTCGGTACAGATCCTGCGCAACGTGTCGCTGGAGTTGCGCAGCGGCAACATGGCCGGCCTGATCGGACGCAACGGCGCCGGCAAGACGACGCTGATGAAGAGCATCATGGGGCTGCTCAAGGTAACCAGCGGCTCGATCGCATTCGACAGCGCTGACCTGGTTGCGGCGAAGACCCATGCGCGCGCCCGGCTCGGCATCGGCTATATGCCGGAAGATCGCCGCCTCATCCCCGATCTCACGGTGGAGGAGAACGTGCTGGTGCCGGCTTGGGCTACACATGTCGCGGACGCCGGCGCGCGGCTGGAAAAGGTCTACGAACTGATTCCAGAGCTGCGCGAGTTCGCGCCGCGCAAGGGCTTGCAGCTTTCCGGCGGCCAGCAAAAACTGGTGGCGCTCGGCCGCGCGCTGATGTGCGGAACCAAGCTGCTGCTGCTCGATGAGCCGTTCGAAGGCGTAGCGCCGGCACTCGCGCATCGGCTGGTGGAAGTGGTCGTGAATCTGAAACGGGAGGGCATGTCGGTCATTGTTTCCGAATCCGATCTGCAGCACTCCGAGCGCATGGTCGACCGGATTATCGTCATTGACCGCGGCTCCATCACCTCGGTCGAATGAGAACGCGCGGCCCGCTTTAATGCGGCAGACGCGAGTCGGGACTGGCCCGGATGGCGTCCGCGGCGACTAGAGGTCTTTCATGGTGACGACCTCGTGCGACAGGATCTGCTGCAAGCTCGGCAGCAGACCCTGGGATCGAGCGCTATCGCGCATGACTAGCCTCCGAAATCCGTTGACCAGGGAAATGCGGGCGCCGGCGGATGCGATGCCGGAGGCCCCGGCTTGCTTGGGCCCCGGCTGCAAATGCCGTGACATTGAAAGAAAAGCGCCCGCAACTTGCGCGCGGGCGCGAAACCGGTACGGCCATCAGGGAGGAGGGTGTTACTTCTTGACCGACCGGGTGAAGCTGTAGACCTTTGCGAAGCCGAGGACATCCGTGATCAGAAGCAGGCCGAATACGAACGCCAGGACGTCGATGGTTTCACCGCCTGCCGGCGGCGAGTCGATCCTGCCTGCTATGGCCGCCAGTTCTTCATCGCTCAGAGCGTCGACGCGCGCCCTGACCGCGGCCGGATTCACTCCGTTTTGTTCCAATCCCGCGCGCACGTCGTCGCGCTGCAGACATTGCTCGAGTTTCTGCAGCGTCGATTCGGCTTGGCTTGCGGCAGTGATGCTAAAGGTCGACGCAAATTCGGCATGCGCCGGCCGGATCGGCAGCTCAAAATAGCAAAAACTGACAATCAGAAAGCGAACCAGGTGCCGGTCACACGTATTCAAGACTGTTCTCGGCGTTCAAGGTCGGGTTGACGTTTGCATCAGTCGGCTGCCGCTGCGTCACAGCGGCAGCAGCAGGCTCAGGATGAAGAACGTCCCAGCGAACGCCCAGGCTGCGGTCAACAGATTGTAGAACGCGCGCGGATCAATGCTGTCGAGCCAGACTTTGGCTGCGAGCAGTCCGAGCACGCCGACTGCAAGGTAGTAGAAGCTGGTTGGCTGGTTGCTCGCGATGAGGTCGATGATCCAGAACAGCCACCCGCCGGGCTTGAGCAGGTTCCAGGCGATGCCGATGACGCCGACCCACATGAGGCCATTTTGCAACAGCCACGCCAGCGACTCAAAATGACCTTTCGCTCGGTATTCCATGGTGACCTCCGATTTTGCCGGGATTGCGCGATTCAAGAACGGGCGAACACGGTGCCGTCGACGACGCGCACACGCTCGCCGACCGCAACCGCGGGTGCACTCGACTGCGACAGGGTGCGGAAAGAACCATCGTCCATGCGCACCGTCACGCGGTAGCTGTAGCGTTTCTTCACGCTTTTCTCGATCTCGTTGCCCGCCAGGGCACCGCCGGCGGCGCCGAGAATGGTCATGGCGGTGTTGCCATTGCCGCGGCCCATCTGGTTGCCGATCACCGCCCCAGTTGCGCCGCCCGCGACTGCACCCAGGCCGGTCGCATCGCCCTTGAGCTCCACCGCACGGATCGCCTCGACCGTGCCGCACGAGGCGCACGTGCTGTCGCGCGCGCGGCCGTCGCGCGCGGCGAGTCTGGGCACTTCATGGCGGGCGCTGTCGGCGGCGGGCGCGCTTGTTTGCGCGGGCGTGTCGGCTTTGCCGGAACGCGCATTCGGCAACAGGCCGCCGATCGCGGCAGCGCCCACCAGGCTGACAACGATTACGGATGCAGCAGCGCCCAACACCAGCGGATGTATGTTTCTGAAACCGGTGCTTTCCATGTCAGTTCTCCATTGCCTTTCGGTTGCTGCCCTGCAGGCGCACACTGCCCTGAGTTCGCCGCATTTCTTAATGCAGTTTCAACGCGGTCTCGACCCGCTCGATGCCGCGCACCGCCGAAGCCCGTTGCACGGGGCGCTGCACCTGGTAGCGCTCATCATTTGTTCCCGTACAAGTCTTGAAATGTGGCGGCCTGCGCCGTCGCCTTTCTATGTCGTTGCAATCGGCGTGCCAGAATACGTTTATCGCTTTGTATCAATTGATTAGAGCATTTTTTGATGTCCCCAGACATGCTCCAGCCGGTGGTCGTTGTAGGGGGCGCACGACAACGCGCTCCGGTGACTCGCCTCAACAGATTGATCCAGGTGGATTTTTGTTTGTCGCCAACAGACGACAGCAAGCGCAGCAGCGAAAAGAAGGTAATTCAACGTGGCTGGCGCGGGCTGCCCGCATCGGTACAGCCGGGGGATAGCAGCAAGGTACTGGACACGCTCACAGCGAGTGGCGATTTCGTCGCTAGAAGGACGAAAGGCTCCTTGCGGAGCCCTTCAGTTTGCTAACTGCCTGCAGGTCTACGGAGTAAGCGCATCGGCAATCGCCTGTATCTGCGCTGTCGTCAACGCTGCACCGTTGGTTGCAAGAATCGAGTTTCTCATGCTGGTAACGCCTGCAATTCCGTTGC
>JADGRR010000071.1 GCA_017880745.1 Burkholderiales bacterium | reverse complement strand
TCTGCGGCCGGCCCGCTCTCCCAGCGGCCGTGCAAAATGATGCGATACAGAGGAATCGCGGCCTGGTTCAGCTTTTCTTCGAACGGGTCGGTCTCTGCGAGATCCTCGACCAGGAACGCCTTGTCCAGTCCCTGGAACTGATCGACGCTCACATGCCGGCCCACCACTGGTCCCAGAAGCTTCTTGACCCAATGGACGCGGGATTCGGGCGAAAACTCGTGGAGGAATTGTCCCAACGCCGCGCTGCCCTGACTATCCGCGGCGATCTCTATGTAGTGGAGCAGGAATATCTCGTTGAATCCGATCTCCAGATGCGAGACAAGATCCTGGCGAAGGAATGCATTGATCCGGCGCTCAACGGCCTCCCTGATGGGCGCGTAGCGGGTCGCGGTCGGCCTGACCATGTCCTCATCGTTGCGCGAATCGTCGTACGCCGAATCTTCGTACGCCGAACCCGCGGCACCTATGTCCGTCCTCTCGAAAGCCGCGCTGATCCGATTCCATAGTCCGCCCATACTGGTCAACAGTGACACGGGGTCATCTCCTGTATTCGATTTCAATCTTGTGTGCCGCCAGATCGGTGCCTTTGAGTTCGATCCGGCAATTCGGGATGCACGCAATCGACGCTCTGAACTGGCGTGCGTGCGGCTGCAATTTCGCTTGCGCCACCAGGATCTTGGAGATGAAAATCCTTACCGTCGCCGCCTGCCGTCTTGTTCCGTTGGCGAGGAACCACAAATCAACGAAGTCCTTCATCTCCACCAGGACCCCTGGCCATGGCGCCAGAAACGTTTCACTATCCGTCATCGCATTCGCTTTCGTTGCTGAACACTTGCCAAAACCCCGTGCCTGCGCCGGTTCCATCGCGGCGCCGATTGCTCATGACTTCCCATTGCTCTGCGCCTGCGCTTGGATCGCGCCTGTCCTCATTCGAGCCATGATCCGCAATGCCATCTCGGCGCTGACATTCACTGCGTCGTGGTCCCCCGGGGACTGCACCTTGCCGGCAAACGGGCCGGACCTGTACCAATTGCGTTCGGTGAGCACCGCAACCGCCTTGTTGAAGCCACTCTGCCCGTCGTCGGTCTTGAATACCGCCACGTACCATTTGTACGGTTGCTCGCGACTGCACGAAGTCCACAACTCCTGCTGCTCGCCGTACGCAATATTTCTCGACGGCGCAGGACCGCACTTTTGCCTGATTTCCTTCAGCGTCAAGTCGTCGTTGCCGTAGGGGGGCGTGCCGGTCTTGCCTGCGATCCAATCTATGCGGTTGCAGGTGGCGGCGTCGAAAACCCTGATGCAGGCGCCGTGCGCGGTACCGGAGCGCGACCCGGCGGGCGTGCCTTGCGCTTTGTGGCTGATCATTCCCTGGACAATGAGCGCGGCGTCCTGTTGCGGTATCTCGAGTTTTTGCGGGTCGGCGAGACGGAACTGATCTGCAGCAAGATCGAATTTCTGCGCATTCGCATCGCTGATCCGATCGACCAGGTGAGGCAGTCGCTGGCTTGCCTGTCCATTGGCTGCCGCCGCAAGCCGCGCCATCATCCCGGCGGCGCCCAGAGCCGTGGTACGTGCGTTTCCCTGTCCCCATCCTTCCGACTCGATATAGACAAGATGACCGTGCTTGCACTTGCGCCATCCCCGATTCCGTCCGGCGCCCGAGTAGTAATCACCACGGCTGCACGCGGCGGCAACCCCGGGATCAAACGCAAAATCGCGCATCATCTGAAAATCCGCCGGCCTTTTTGCTGATGCAGGTTCGGTGAGGAGCCTGCCGTACATGACCGAGGCGCCTAGCGGCATGCGCGTGGTGTCGTTGCGTATGCGTCTCGCGTCCGGATATCCGAACAACACGTTGAGCCGCCCGCACCGAAACGATGGATCCAAACAGCCTGAGTCCCAGCCATACAGCAGGGCCGCCTGCTGTATGTCCCTGGGTCGATCGCAGTTCGTCCATGCCTTGTCGACGCAAAACATGCGATTGAGGAATGCCACCGAATCGGAGCCCTTCAATTCGTCCTGGAGGCGAATGAAATCGGCCGAAACACGATCCGCAGCGATCTTCTTGCGGTAACGCGGGTCGTGCAGAAATCCCGTCGCCATGATCGGCTTGATGATCGAACCCGGCAACGCATCCGTGAACAGCGCATGATTGAGCAGCCGATCCGGTTCGTAGTGCGGCGTGGTCGGCAGATTGGGGCATTCACCCGCATTGCGTCCAGGCCCGTCGAATTCCTGGGCGTAGCAATCGGTGTGCGCGCTGCCCAGCGCCTCGATTCTCCCTGTCGGAATGTCGATAAGCGCAACGGCCGCCATGCGCACCGCGGCCTTTTCATACATCTGTTTGATGAAATCGCTGAACTTGTTGTCGTTGGCGAGACCGATCCGCTGGCAGCTCAGAGAATCGCCGGCGTAACAGTTGCTCATCTGCTGCACGATGCGCTGCGAATCCGGATCGATGGTGAGGTGGACATTGAAACCGGCATCCACCTTGTGCTTCAGCCGATCCAGTTGATTGGGGCCATGCGAAACGGCGACCGGATTGCCCTCGTCACGCGCGCGGCCTGTCGATTCCGTCTCGCCTGCGGACTTCTCCGCCGCCGTTTGCGTATAAGCGCGGTAAAGATCCTTCCACGGCGAACGGATGTTATCCAGATCCGCCAGGATCACGTCCAGCGATTCGGGCGGCGCCGGCGCCGCGTCGCTGCCCGGGTCGCCGGTGGTTCTCTGGAACACCCCTGTCATGTCCTTTTCATCAGTCCCTCTCGGCCGCATCGCAATGCAGGACTGACGATTGCTCTGGCGCTTGTCGGTCACGAACATGAGCTTGCCGTGCTCTCCTGGGTCACCGTAGTAGATGCATCCTGGCACCCCGCCCCACGGATTGCGCTGTTCGAAGATACGACTGGGCACCTTGACCGCCTGGTCGGGCGCAAACTGGCCGGCCACCACATTCTTCGAGGAGAGTTCTCGCCAGGCAAGCAGGCCGAGCAGCTTGCCATCGTCCGCCGCCAGCTCTGCGGCCGCACCCAAGGCATCGCGACAAGCCACTGCCTGATGTTTTCGCTGCTCGCGGCCCTCCATGGCAGATTCCGCGAGCGGTTGACCCTGGGTCGTCCGGATGGCTTCAATCCAACTATCGACATTCACCACATAAGGCTCGGCGAGGACGCGCTCGCGATTTTTCCGATGATCGCCGCCCATTTCGTTCAGTCTGAAATTGATTGTTCTGAGATCGCAGGCAAGTTCCTCGGCAGCGATGCTGTTCGCGCAGGAATTGGTCCTCCTGCTCCGCGCAGACACGGTCTCGTGATGTTGTTGTTTCAACGGATCGGCACAAAAATCGAACTTCCTGCGTATCAGATCCGCAGTCGGCGCCTGGTAGTCGCGCAGCGATTTCAGCGGAACGATGGCGCGCTCGAAGGTGCGCAACGCCGCCAGGCGCTGCGCGCCGAGATACACGTTTTCGACGGGCCGCTGTACCAAGGCTTTGCCGGCCCAAAGAAACAGGATCAGGAAGAACGCGAGAATGACGAACACGCCAAGCGTGCGCTGCAGCAGCGATGGCCGCTGGTCAGACTGCATCATCATGTCTTCCTCGGCAGGCTGATCGCAATGCTCAGAAAAAACGTATTCGCGAGCAGCGACCAGGCGCCAAAGCTGGCGAAGGGAAAGGTAATTCCCGTCAGCGGCAGCCAGCCCAGGTTGCCCGCGACCGTGATGGCCAGCTGGGCAAGCGTGAGGCCAACCCAGCATACTGCGATCCAGCTGAGCCACGCCTGCTGCGTGCCGGCTGCCGAGCCAAGCGCGACGATCCCGCGTGTTGCGCGGCTGTGGTGAATCACGACCCGCACCAGCCACAATGCGAGCATGGCGACGAGCATCACGGCGATACCCCTGCCATATACCCCCACGAGGGCGGTGAATACGTAGTCGCTCTGGATCTGCCTGGGGACGCCGCGGCAACTGGCGCCCGCGATCTCGCCGCACCACGGGACCGCGCCTAAACCGTATCCGCCGGAGGGCGCCGATTCCTGAAACCAGGTGATGATCGCCATTTGATCGTTCGTTGCCGTGAATGGACTGCGAACGCTCGCCAAGCGCTCCGCGATCCGGGCGAGTGGCGCGGGCAGCGAATACAGTGCGAAGGTCACGAGGTAGACCCAGGCGCCGGCGACCAGGACGCCCACCGCGCCCGCCAGCCAGTTGCGATAGCCCGCCCGGTCAAAGAACGCAAACGCGAATGCCGCACCGAGGAAGATCGACGCGGAATAGAGCATGACAAACAGCGGGCCGAAATCGTCCGTCAGCATCAGGCCGAAGAGTGGAACGCAGAGGACAAAAAACAGGGGCCACACAAAGACCAGGCCATGCAATCCGCTTTTCACGCTACCGGCAGACAGCGACAACGCCGATTCTCCGCGAACGAAGAAGAACCACGAAACGCCGAACACCAGCCAGAGACGGAAAATCTCCGAGGTAAATTGTGTCTGGTGCTTGCGGGAAGCGCCGGCCGCAAGCAGCACCATGGCAACGGCAGCCGCGTATGTGGCCCACGGCAGGTAGCGTCGCAGACCGGCGCCGCGAGGCCTTGCAAGCAGGAGAAACAGACCAAACCAGCGACCCAGCTTGTCCGCGAGTCGCAGCCGCATTGGCGCGAGCATCGTCAACAGGACAAAGGCAGCGAAGACATACACTTGCTGATACAGCGCATGAAAGCGATTCGCGTAGTGCCCCGTCGCCGACAAATCCAGCGACAGCCACCACCCCAGTCCAACGAAAAGCACAAATCCCGCGTAGCCAATACGCGAGGACGGGGTTTGTCGTGCCGGCGGTATGACCGAAGGTCCGCGACTGCGCGGGAGCATCACCCCGAGCATGAGCAAGAGGGCAGCGCCAGCGACCAGGACCTGGAAGAAATCCGGGGACTTGATTCCCCATCTCATCAGCCAGGCAGTTTGCGTGCTGCGGTCACTGATCCACTCCACGTGGACCTGCGTAATCCATCCCAGCACCGCCCAGAGCAATGCGGCCAACGGCAGGAAACGATAAGCAGGCATTGCCTGCCGTCCGATTTGCAACAGTAACAGACCCGCCACCGCCCACAGCGCAAAGTATCGGTGCGCATTGGAGAGCAGCTCCTGCGCCGCCAGCGATTTCGCTGCGTTGTTCTCGCTGGCGCGCGCCTTCGCCACGATCTCGGCCGCCGACGCGATGACTTGCCGTGGCAGCCCCAGGGCAGCGCAACCGGTGTCACGCTCCGCCCTGGACCAGGTGTCTCCCGTTGCTTCTTTAAGCGGAAAAGCTGCTGCCGAGCTGCGGTTCGAATCGCCGTCGAGCAGTGCGGCCAGGCTTAGCAGCGCGAACACGCGGTCCGCTTCCGGAGCGTTGGCGTGTGCAGGCGCACGATATTTCGCTTCGAGATAGTTCCAGGCACATTCGAGGGGGATCGAACGCGATCCCACCGCCGCAATAGCGTATGCGTCACGGTACAGGCGTGTCTCGCTCGCCATGCTTTCGATCGCGCCTTGCACGTCGGTTTCCGCTCGGGCTTCACGCGCGCGATTCTCGAGTTCGCCCAGGCGGGAGAGTCTGGCCTTGACCGGGACTGCCAGACTCCGGGCCAGTGCCTCATGGGCCGTGGCCAGTCCCGCGATCAGGGCACCATCGATTTGAGCCTTCGCCGTGGCGGCGATCGGGTGTCGGGAATCCGAATAGCAGGCGCCCGTGCGCTCCGCCGAAATTTCGCGTTCCGTTTCCGGCAGCCAGCCACCGAATCGGGTGCAAATCTCTACGACGCGACCCGTCCCGGCAGCCTGCGGCAGGATCGGCACCTTCAATTCCACCGCTTCCTGGTAACGGTCGCCGCCGCCGCGGATCAGTCCCGGATCGCGAAACGCTCCGGATTGCCAGACCAGGAATGCGATCGCCGCGAGCGTAAACAGCCACTCTGGCGCCTCCGGCGCAAGGTGGCCGAGTCCGGCGCCCGCTTTGACTGCCTTGTCCTTTTTATCCATCGCTGATCGGCGGCGCCGCGTCGTTTTTCACCCGCGCAGGAAATACCGCAAGGCGCTTCCAAACCCCGCGAATCAAATCGGAGAGCCGTGTATTTGGGAACGAAATCGTCGGTCAACGACCTGACCCTCCACCATGGCCTCATTGTGTACCGGAAACGCAGCAAAATTGGGGTGTTATTACATTCAGTTACATTAGTTACAAATGCTGCGATTTCTTGTTTGCCACGCGCGTGTGCTAGCTCTTCCGCCGCGCCCGGACGTCCCTGTCGGCGGCACTTGCTGCCGCCAGCGCAGGCTTAGCCGGACCGAGTATTGGCACGAAGTTCTTGTGCATCTTGCGCGTGTCGCCGATGCGCTGCGTGATCCCGAGCGTGTCGAAGAATTCCAGGATTTTTATGGCGCGCGTCCTGCCGATTCCGGTCGCGTCGCGATACTGCGCGGCGCTGAACAACCCGCGTGATGCCGAGCGCGCCACCAGGGCGGCATTGGCGGCAAGCGTGGCGAGCGTCGCCTTCGGATAGAACAGGTCTTCGGCGACGCGCATCACTTCCCCGGTCTTGCTCTTGCGGTGCAGGAAGTCCCTCAGCTTCGCCTCGTCGATTCCGAGACGGCGCGCCAACTCGGCAATCGCAGGCGCGGCGTAGCGGCCCGCAAGCAATGCCGGCAGCACAGCCCGCCACATCTCCTCGTCCGCCGCATTGGAAGTCGCATCGTGTCCTGGCAGCCGCACGGTCGAGCCGTGGACTTCGAGCTGGCGCGCCTCGGCCAGATCCCGGAGCAAAAACGAGAATGCTTCCGCGCTAAGCCAGCGTGCGACTTGTTTTCGCAGCGCCGTGGCGTCTATTCCCGGCGCCTGCGCTTGTGCGCGATGGAATTCGCCCAGCCGGGCAAGCACGCTGTCTCGAATCGCGGCGGCACCCGAGCGCGCAATGGCAACGCGCTGCGTTCGGCCGAGTATTGCCGCATCGAATGATTGGTACATCGATCCCGCGCGCGCGGCGGAGAGATTGAACACCGTCTCGAAGCGCGCGCAATCGACCGCCAGTTCCGGGATTTTCAGCAGGTCTGCAAGCGCCGCCTCGGGCGTGCCGTGTTCGAGCGCCGCCAGCCAATCGCTGGACGCACGACGGCGCGCCTCGGCGAGCGGATCGATCACCGTGCCGCCGCCCAAGGTGCGCCCGGCCGACCGGTCGCGCAGAATGAAGCGGTCGCCATTGAGCGCGGCGATCGGCGCCTCGACGATGAGTTGCACCAGTGCCGACGTTCCGGGCGCGATCGCGGCGCTCCCGCGGGTCGCCACGCGCGCCATGACATCGGCGGTTGCCAGGTGCAGGTGCACCGGCGTCCAGTGCGCGAGGGCTGCGCGTTCCGTCGCGAGCAGCGTGAAGCGCACGTCCATGCGCCGGCTCGGCGCGTGGATCGCCTCGTCGAGCACCCAGTCGCCGCGCGCGACGGCTTCGACCTCGATCCCAGCAAGGTTCAGCGCGCAGCGGTCCCCGGCCTGCGCGCGTTCGGCGGCGCTGCCGCGGATCTGGATGCCGCGCACACGCACCGGCACTCCCCTGGGCGACACCACGAGGCGATCGCCCGGCGTGACCTCGCCGTTGAACACCGTGCCGGTGACGACGGTGCCGCTGCCTGCGACGCTAAACGCGCGGTCGATCGCGAGCCGGAAATGCTGCCCTTCGCGGTAGCGTGCCGCATGCCCCACGGCCGCGGCCACGAGCGTGTGGCGCAAGTGCTCGATGCCGGCGCCGGTCACGGCCGAGACCGGCAGCACCGTGATTCCGGCAAGAGAAGAACCGGCGAGCAGGGCGTGCACTTCTGTTTGGACTTCCGCGATGCGCGCGGGATCGACCCGGTCGGTCTTGGTGATGGCGACAACTCCGCGCCGGATGCCAAGCAGGCTCAAGATCTGCAGGTGCTCCACCGTCTGCGGCATCACGCCGTCATCGGCGGCGACGGCCAGCAACGCGAAATCGATGCCGCACACCCCGGCAAGCATGTTGTGGATGAAGCGTTCGTGCCCGGGCACATCGACGAAGCCGATCAGTCCGCCGTTGGCGAGCGGCCAGTAGGCGAAGCCGAGGTCGATCGAAATGCCGCGCGCTTTTTCTTCGGGCAGACGGTCGGTGTCCACCCCCGTCAGGGCCTTCACCAGCAAGGTCTTGCCGTGATCGATGTGGCCGGCGGTGGCGACGATCATATTCCCGGGCGCCGGGTCTAGCGCTGCAAGGTTTCGAGGATTTTCTGTGCGCTACTTGCGGCCGCCTTGCCATCGGCCACGGCCGCCGCGACCTGGCGCGGCGATCCGCTCCTGATGTCGCCGGCGGCGAATGCGCCCGGAACATCGGCCGCGAACTGCTCGTTCACCGCGATGCGGCCCGAATCGTCGAGCGCGAGTACGCCGTCGAGATAAGCGGTGGCGGGCACATAGCCGACGTGAACCAGCACGCCGTACACGTCCAGCGTCTCCCGCTTGCCGCTCGCGACGCTCTCGACCACGAGGCCGGTCACGCCCTGGTTGCCGATGATTTCAACCGGCTTTTCGCCGTAGCGGATTGCAAGCTTTGCATCGGCGCGGGCGCGCGCCTGCAACACCGGCTTTGCGGCGAGCTGCGCCTTCGCCTCGATGACGAAAACTTTCGACGCAAATCTCGCCAGGTGCAGCGCTTCGATGAGCCCGGCGTCTCCTCCGCCGCACACCGCCACCACCTGGTCCCGGTACAGTCCGGCATCGCACAGGGCGCAATGGATCATGCCTTTGCCCTGAAATTCTTCTTCTCCCGGCACGTCGAGCTTTTTCGAATGCAATCCGCCGGCGCAAATCACCACCGAAGACGTGTATGCTTTGCCATCGGCGCAAGCGACCGAGATGCAGCCGGAGTAGGGCTCGATCTCGACCACTTCTGCGAGTTCCATCTCCACGCCGGATTGCTCGGCCTGTTTCACCAGTTCCGAGGCGAGCATCGCTCCCGCCACCTTTTCGCCCGGATGCGGGTAGCCGTTGATCCACTCCACATTGATGATCGGCCCGCCGAACGATTCCTTCTCCAGCAGCAGCACACGATACTTGGCCTGCGCCAGTTCGATGCCGGCAGATAATCCGGCCGGTCCGCCGCCAATCACGATTGTGTCGTAATCCATTGCATGCCTCGCTCGCCGCCCGCGCGGCCTTGCGGCCAGCGTATGCAGCCGTTAGTCATTCCTGTCGATCAGTGTGCTCCGCATCATAATCGATCCCCGCCGCCGGTTCAGCCTCGAACCCGGTTGCACCGGGCCTGCGCTTGACAGGGCGGGGGCGCCGCGTGTCTACTTGGCATAGACATTCGATTGCAGCCAACCGTTCCGAACCAGGAGGTCTTATGAACATCGGCGCCGAGTTCAACCAGCGCAGCGCAGAATACGAAGTCTTGAGTCCGTGGGCCGACGCCGATCCCGTGCCGCTGCGCGGGATCGCGCCGCGTCCGGCGGACCTAGCAGGCAAGAAGATCGGCCTGTATTCCAACCGCAAGCGCGCCGCCCGGCTGACCCTGGACGCACTCGAACGCGAATTGCTCGCGCAATTTCCTACTGCGCAGACCTCGTGGTACGAGTGCACCACGGTCAACATGCCGGAGATGCTCACCGAAGGCAAAGCGAAATTCGTGGCCTGGGTGGGCAGCGTCGATGCGGTCGTGCTCTCGGTAGCGGACTGAGGCTCATGCACTAAGTTCCTCGTGCACGATGCAATATCCGTTGAGGACTTGCATCGGCCTGCCGCAGCACTGGCAAACGAGGGCTTCGTGACGGACGGGCGGTCTGCCGCGTCGAACAAGGGGATGCCGACGGTGCGCATCGTGCCGGAGACGGTCCCGTGTGAATGCAACGTCAAGCAGGATGCCGACGCCGGAATCCGATCGGCGATGGCGCAGATCGTCGAAGCCTTGACGAAGCCCCTCTCTGCCGAGGAACAGGCACCGAAACGGAAGCAAAGGG
>JADGRR010000558.1 GCA_017880745.1 Burkholderiales bacterium | reverse complement strand
GATGGGCCACCACCTCCTGGTAGGGATCGGTGTCGGCGGCGACAGCGACCTGGGTAAGCATATCCTCCGGCAGTGCGAGCACCACCGGCCCCTTGCGCCCGGACATGGCGCAGTGAAACGCGTGGCTCAGGTACTCGGGCACGCGCGAGGCGGAGTCTATGCTCGCCACCCATTTCGCCATCTGGCCGTACATGCGGCGAAAATCGACTTCCTGAAACGCCTCGCGCTCGACGAATTCGCTGCCGACCTGGCCGACGAACAGGATCATCGGCGTCGAATCCTGGAACGCGGTGTGCACGCCGACTGCCGCATTGGCCGCGCCCGGACCGCGCGTCACCATGCAGATGCCGGGCTTGCCGGTGAGCTTGCCGTAGGCTTCGGCCATATTGGCCGCGCCGCCTTCCTGGCGGCAGACGATGAGCTTGATCGCGTCGCGCGCGTCGTAGAGCGCATCGAGCACGGCGAGATAGCTCTCGCCCGGAACGCAGAAGGCGGTATCGACGCCGTGCACTTTGAGCGCATCCACCAGCAGCTGGCCGCCGGTGCGGGATTTCAGTTCGTTCTTCATCGTCGGGAAGGAGGCGAAAGTGGAAAGGAGAGCGTGTAATTTTACGCTACAATTTAGCCACAGTCCTCGCCCCCCGGGCCACGTTGATCATGCAGAACGACATCCAGACCCTGCGCCGCATCCTGCGGGAGAATCGCGTCATCGCCGTGGTGGGGCTGTCGGCCAACTGGTACCGGCCCAGCTATTTCGCCGCGAAATACATGATGGAGCATGGCTATACCATCATTCCGGTCAATCCCGCGTACGACGAAGTGCTGGGACAGAAATGCTACGCGAGCCTGCGCGAAGCCGCGGAAAAATGCGCGATGAAAGTGGACATCGTCGACTGCTTCCGCAAGACCGCGGAGATCATGCCTATCGCCGAGGACGCGATCGCCATCGGCGCCAAGGTGCTGTGGCAGCAGCTCGGCGTCAGGAACGAAGAGGCGGCGCGGAAAGCCGAGGCCGCGGGCCTGGACACGGTGACGGACCGCTGCGTGAAAATCGAGCACGCGCGCCTGTTCGGCGGCCTGAATTGGGCGGGCGTAAATACCAAAGTCATTTCCGCAAAGCGCCCGCGCTGGCTGCCTTACTAGTTCGATGTCACCGTAGTTGCGAAACAATGTCGCGAGCAACCTACCTGTCTGGCACAGGACCTTGTAGGAGCGAGCTTGCTCGCGAAGCAGGCCCCCTTGCGGAGTTCGCGAACGAGGCGATTCGCGAGCAAGCTCGCTCCTACAAGGCATAGGCTTCTTGATGAACGTGTCGCGGTACTAGGTCGGAAAAAGAACATGGCAGACAGAGAATACGGTTTCGGCACCCTGTGCCTGCATGCGGGACAGATTCCCGACGCCGCCACCGGCGCGCGCGCAGTGCCGATCTACCAGACCACCTCCTATGTGTTCGATTCGGCCGAGCACGCGGCGAGCCTGTTCAACCTGCAGACCTTCGGCAACGTCTACACGCGCATCTCGAATCCGACCACCGCGGTGTTCGAAGAGCGCATGGCGGCGCTCGAGGGCGGACGGGCGGCGCTCGCGCTCGCCACCGGACAAGCGGCGGAAATGACGGCGCTGCTCACGCTGTGCGAGCAGGGCGACGAGATCGTTTCGGCATCGACGCTGTATGGCGGCACTTACGCCCTGTTCGAGGTGAATTTGCGCAAGCTCGGCATCAACACCACCTTCGTCAATCCGGATGAGCCGGAGAATTTCCGCCGCGCGATAACGAAGAAAACCAAGGTGCTGTACGCCGAGACCATGGGCAACCCGCTGATCAACGTGCTCGACATAGAGGCGGTGGCGAACATCGCGCACGAGGCCGGCATTCCGCTGATCGTCGACAACACCTTCGCCTCGCCGTATCTTTGCCGCCCGTTCGAGTTCGGCGCCGACATCGTGGTGCACTCGGCGACCAAGTACATCGGCGGGCACGGCACCACCATGGGCGGGGTGATCGTCGAGTCGGGAAAATTCCCTTGGGACAACGGCAACTTCCCCGGCATGACCGAACCCTCGCGCGGCTATCACGGCGTGCGCTTCTACGAGACCTTCGGCGATTTCGGCTACACCATGAAGGCGCGCATGGAGACGCTCAGAACCTTCGGCCCGGCGCTGTCGCCGTTCAACGCCTGGATGCTGCTGCAGGGCCTGGAGACCCTGCACCTGCGCATGAAAGCGCATTGCGACAACGCGCTCAAGGTGGCGCAGTTCCTGGAGGCGCATGCGCAGGTGAGCTGGGTGAACTATCCGGGCCTCGCGTCCAGCCGCTACCACGCGCTCGCCCGGAAATACCTGCCGCGGGGCTGCGCCGGAATCATGACCTTCGGCGTCAAGGGCGGCGCCAGGGCAGGTGAAGCCTTCATCGATGCAGCGCAGTTCATGAGCCACCTCGCCAACGTCGGCGACGCGCGCACGCTGGTGATCCACCCGGCCTCGACCACCCACCGTCAGTTGTCCGAGCAAGAGCAGATCACGGCCGGCGTTTCGCCCGACATGGTCCGCATCTCGGTCGGACTGGAGGAAATCGATGATATCCTCTGGGACTTGGATCAGGCGCTCGCCGCGGCGGCGAAAATTTGACGCATCAAGCCCCGTGTTGAAACTCCTAACCCGAACAAGCGGGAAGCAAACAGCTTCGCTTGTTTCGGGAACTTCCATCTCGCAAAATTGTGTAGTTGCGCGGACGAGAGGCCGTCCGCGCGGATCGTCGATTGCG
>JADGRR010000557.1 GCA_017880745.1 Burkholderiales bacterium | reverse complement strand
GGCGTGCGCCTGCATTACGCCCATGCCGGGGAGGGGCCGCTGATCCTGTTCCTCCACGGCTTTCCCGAATTTTGGTATTGCTGGAAAAAGCAGTTGGAGGATTTTGGGCGCGACCATCTGGCCGTTGCGCCGGACCTGCGCGGTTTCAACCTGTCCGACCGCCCGGCCGACGTGAAGCAATACAAGGCGCGCATCCTGATCGAGGACATCCGAGCGCTGGCCGAACACCTGGGGCACAAGAAATTCGTTCTGGTGGCGCACGACTGGGGCGGGGCCATCGCCTGGGGTTACGCCATGGCGCACCCGCAGACGCTGCACCGGCTGGTGATCGTCAATTCGCCGCATCCGGTTACGTTCGCGCGCGAACTGGCGCACAACAAGGCTCAACAGGAGGCGAGCCAGTACATGAATCTGCTGCGCAGCGACAAGGCCGAGCGCGTGCTGTCGGAGAACAATTACGAACGCCTGACAAAGATGACCCTGGAAGGCTGGGGCAGGGGCACGGTCGATCCGGTGGAGAGGGCTGCTTATGTCGAGGCCTGGTCGCAGCCGGGCGCGCTCACCGGCAGCCTGAATTACTACCGCGCTTCGCCGCTATACCCGCCGATTGGAGACGATCCGGGCGCGAAAGCGGTGCAGCTCGATCCTGCCGACTTCATGGTGCGCGTGCCGACGCTGGTGGTCTGGGGCATGCGCGACCAGGCGCTGCTGCCGGGCAATCTGGACGGGTTGCAGGCGTGCGTACCCGACCTTCGCATCGAGCGTCTGCCCGAGGCCTCGCACTGGGTCATGCACGAAGAGCCCGAGCGGCTGAACCGGCTGATCCGCGAATTCATCGGCGCCTGAATGACACCTTCGCGCATGGAAATCATTGTCGACTTCGCCGATTGCGATCCGGCGCGAATCGTTTTCTACCCGCGCTATTTCGAATGGTTCGATCGGGCGACCGAAAGGATGTTCCGCTCCCGCGGCATGCCATGGGCGCAACTGTTCCCGCAATACCGGATGGCGGGGGTGGCGCTGGTCGATGCCAGCGCCAGCTTTCGCGGAGCGTCGCGATTCGGGGACGAGATCACGGTGGAGAGTTGGGTCGGTGAATGGCGCAGCAAGGTATTCGTGGTCGAGCACCGGATACATAACAACGGTAATATCGTCGTCGAGGGGCGCGAGGTGAGGGTGTGGGGTCTGCGCGACCCGAATGATCCGGATGGGCTGAAAGCGGGCGTCATTCCAGCGGAGATCATCGCCCGCTTCCAGGACTGACATAGGACGGACTACGGAGATCGGCTCCGCAGCACAGGAGAAAGCAATGGAAAATGTCTGGAACGCCAGAATTCCGCGCATCAACGAACCGGCGCCGGATTTTACCGCCAAGACCACGCACGGTTCGCGCTCGCTGCAGGACTACCGGGGAAAATGGCTGATTCTGTTCTCCCATCCGGCGGATTTCACGCCGGTGTGCACCACCGAGTTTCTGGCATTCGCCGGCTCCTACGATCGTTTTCGCAAGCTCGGCTGCGAATTGCTCGGTCTGTCGATCGATAGTACCTATTCGCACCTCGCCTGGATCCGCAACATCAAGGAAAAGTTCGGCGTGGAGATTCCGTTTCCCATCATCGACGATCTGTCGATGCGGGTTGCGCACGACTACGGCATGATCCAGCCCGGGGCGAGCGATACCTCGGCGGTGCGCGCGACTTTCTTCATCGATCCGGAAGGTAAAGTGCGGGCAATGGTCTATTACCCGATGACCAACGGTCGATCGGTCGAGGAGTTTCTGCGGCTGCTCGAGGCCCTGCAAACGAGCGACCGGCACGGCGTTGCAACCCCCGAGGGCTGGTGCCCCGGCGAAAAAGTGATGGTGCCGCCCCCCGCTACGGCCAAGGACGCCGAAGCAAGGGCGCGCGCGGGATACGAATACACCGACTGGTATTTCTCCAAAACCGATATCCCGCAGGCGGTGCCGAAGAAAAAAAAGCGCGGCACGCGATAGCCGCGATCACCGCGGATACGGGCACAGCGCCGGGGATCGGGCGTGCGCTAGGTTTCCACAACTTCGCCCAGGTGGCGGCAGCGCGCCTGCGGCCGCGGGCTTGAGGAATCTTTCAGTTGCAAACTGCGCTCACCTGCTGGGCATCGGTAACGCCCAATAGGATTTTCTCGATGCCGTCCTGCCTGAGCGTGCGCATGCCGGCCGCGATTGCCGCGCTCTTTATGTCTCCCACATGAGCTTTGGCGTGCAGCAGCCGTTTCGTTGCGGCGTCGGCCACCAGCAGTTCGTATAGCCCGATCCTGCCCTTATACCCGATCTGATCGCAGTGCTCGCAGCCGTGCGCGCGGAACAAGGTGATCTTTCCGTCGGCGCCGCCATGACTCCCGGTCCATGCCTTCATCTGTTTGCGCGCATCGAGCGCAGTCTCGTTGCAGTACTGCAGCAGCAGCTCTTCGAGTTCCGCCGCAGTCGGCACGTATCCGCTCTTGCATTCCGGGCAAAGCCGCCGCGCCAGGCGTTGCCCCAGGACGCCGAGCAGCGCGTCGGCGAAATTGAACGGATCCATGCCCAGATCGAGCAGCCGCACGATGCTCTCCGGCGCGCTGTTCGTGTGCAGGGTCGACAGCACCAGGTGGCCTGTCAGCGATGCCTCGATGCCGATCTTGGCCGTTTCCCCATCGCGCATCTCGCCGACCATGATGACATCGGGGTCGGCGCGCATGAAACTGCGCATCGCGGCGGCAAACGTCCAGCCGATCTTGGCATTGACCTGG